>JBOGDN010000477.1:0-2466 GCA_050742995.1 Stackebrandtia sp.
CGATAAGCGCGTCGAGTTCGTCGGCACCGACGTCGGCGCCGACGACGCGGCGCAGGTTGGCGCGCAGCTGGCGCACGCCGCGGCCGTTTTTTCTGGCGACGCGGTCGGCGATGCGCCGGAACAGGCCCGCTGCGGCCGGCTCGGGCAGGGCGCGCACCCCGCGCCACGCCGCGCTGTACCCCAGCTCAGTCAGCTTGTCTTTGAGCAACCGCGTCTCCGTTCAGCTGGCCGCGCACATGCCATACGCGTTGGACCGCCGTCGCCGCCGTCGCCACGGCCAACAGCCACAGTGTCGCCGGCAACGCATACGGTACGCCGAAACCGGCCAGCAACACGCCTAGTCCGACGACGAGGAGCCGTTCGAGCCGCTCGACGAACCCGACCGTGCAGGTCGCGCCGAGGCTTTGCGCGCGGGCCTTGACGTAGGAGACCGTCAGGCCGCCGACCAGGCACAGCAGCGCGGCCGCCGCCGAGGGCATGTCGCCGGAGTCGGCCATCAGGTAGGCGACGCTGGCGAAGATCGCGCCGTCCGCAATTCGATCCATCGTGGAGTCAAGCAGCGCGCCGAACCTGCTCGAGGAGCCTCTTGCCCGGGCCATCGCCCCGTCGAGCACGTCGAGGCTCGCCGACACCGTCACCACCGCGAAGGCCCACAGCAGGTGTCCGCGGGCCGTGAGCAGCACGCAGCCGGCGACGACTCCCGCGGTGCCCGCCAGCGTCACCGCGTTGGGCGACACGCCGAGGCGAATCAGCCGAGAGGCTACGGGATCGAGCACTTTGGCGGCGCCCGCCCGGCCCGCGTCGCTGAAGAACTTCGCCATATCGCCCATCGTCCAGGCGAATCGACAATAGACTCGCACGGCGGGCCCGCCCGGATTCACCCCTCGCGCGCCCCCACGATATAGCGCTGCGTGGTCGAGGCGATCACGTCCCGACGAGAAATTCCGGCAACGGTCTTGTGTTCTCCCCCGGTTTGGGTATGTGATGAGAGCCATACCGACTCACAACGACCGTGCGGAGGCCGAAATGTCCCAAAAGAACCGCGAGAAGGGAGTCGCCGGCCCCGCGCCGGCTGTGACTGACCCCGGCAAGGTGCGCAACGTGGCACTTGTCGGCCACGCGGGCGTCGGCAAGACCACTCTCGTTGACGCGCTCCTTGCCGCCTCGGGCGTCATCGACCGCGTCGGCGACGTCGCGGAGGGAACCACCGTCTGCGACCACGACCCGGCCGCCGTCGCCCAGCAGCGCTCGGTCGGGCTGTCGTGCGCGCCGCTGACTCACGGCGACGTCAAGATCAATCTCCTGGACACTCCCGGCTACGCCGACTTCGTCGGGGAGCTGCGCGCCGGGCTGCGCGCCGCCGACGCCGCGCTGTTCGTGGTCTCCGCCGTCAACGGCATGGACGCGGCCACGCAGCAGCTGTGGGAGGAGTGCGCCGCGGTGCAGCTGCCGCGGGCGGTGGCCATCACGCGGCTGGACCACCCCGAGGCCGACTTCGACGAGACGATGGCGCTGTGCCGGCGCACGTTCGGCGACGGCGTGCTCCCGGCCTACCTTCCGCTGCACGACGACGCCGGGACCAGCGTCGTGGGGCTCATCGGGCTGATCACGCAGCGCGTGTTCGACTACGCGCAGGGGCACCCGCCCCAGGTATCCGATCCCGATCCCGAACATCTCGAGGCGATCGAGGTCGCGCGTGGGGAGCTCATCGAGGGGGTCATCGCCGAAAGCGAAGACGAGACGCTCATGGACCGCTATCTGTCCGGCGAGGACATCGATGTCGATACGCTCGTCTCCGACCTGGAGACCGCCGTGGCGCGGGGCGCCTTCCACCCGGTCGTGCCGGTCAACGCCGTCACCCAGGTCGGTCTCGACGCGGTGCTCGAACTGATTTCCGGGGGCTTCCCGGCGCCGACGGAAAACACGTTGCCGACCGTCACCGGCGTCGACGGGGACCCCGCGACGCCGCTGCGCTGCGACCCGAACGGCCCGCTGGCCGCCGAGGTCGTCAAGACCACCGTCGACGCGTACGTCGGCCGCGTCTCCCTGGTCCGGGTGTTCTCCGGGAGGCTGCGTCCCGACGAGGTCTATCACGTCAGCGGGCACGGGCTGGCCGAGCGGGGCCACCCCGACCACGACGCCGACGAGCGCGTCGCCCACGTGTATTCGCCGCTCGGCGCGACGCTGCGTCCGGTCGCCGAGTGCGTCGCCGGCGACATCTGCGCCATCACGAAGTCCGGAAGCGCCGAGACCGGGGACACCATCTCGTCGAAATCCCAGCCGCTGCTCATGGACGCGTGGTCGACGCCGGAGCCGCTGCTGCCGATCGCCGTCACCGCGCCTTCGCGTTCCGACGAGGACGCCATGGCCAAGAACCTGGCTCGACTGGTCAGCGCGGATCCGACGCTGCGACTGGAGCGCAACGCCGAGACGCACCAGATCGTGCTGTGGTGCATGGGCGAGTCG
>JBOGDN010000478.1:0-2196 GCA_050742995.1 Stackebrandtia sp.
CCGGGGAGCCCGCCGCCGCAACCGCCGCCACCGCCGCAGACTCAGGGGTGGGCCGCCCCTTACGGCGGAGGCGTCTCGCCGCCGCCGGCGCCTGACGCGTCGGGCCCCAGCCCCTGGGGTCCTCCGCACACAGACCCGCCGCCCTCGCCCGAACAGCAGCTGCGCCCGCCCACAGGTTAGGGCGTGTCGGTCGCCGGCTCGCCGCCGAATCCGATCTCGTTGCCGTCCGGGTCGCGGAAGGTGGTCTTGCGGACGCCGTTGGAGTAGGTCTCGGTCTCGGCCGGTTCCAGGCCCCGCTCGGCGATCTGGGAGATGCGGGCGTCGAAGTCGCCGACGAATAGAGTGTGCTTGGCGTGCCCGGCGTGGTCGGGCCGCACCTCGATGTACACGTACCGGTGCTCGGCGAGCTCCCACACCGCCTCGACGTCGTTGGGCAGGAACGACGGCGGAGCGCCGAGGAGTCGCTCGTACCAGGCCGTCGCCGCGGCGTAGTCGCGAACGGGGACGCCCGCGAACAGGTCAAGAGTCATGAGGTCATGCTAGGCAGGATCTGTGACGTCGGCGTGCAGCCGCAGCTGAGGCACCTCTTCGCCGGCCATGTCCAGGATGCGGCGCATGCCGTCTGCTTCCCATCCGGCGGATTTGTAGAAGTCGAGACTGGCCGAGTCGCGGACGAACACCCAGGCGCGGGCGACCGCCAGTCCGTGCTCGCGCCAGTGCGCGACCGAGGCGGAAAGCAGGCGGCTTCCGTGACCGCGTCGCGCGAAGCGGGGTTCCACGAGCAGTTCGACGACCGCGCCGACCTGGTCGTCGGCGGCGTCGGCCGGCAGATCCGCCTCGTCTTCGGCTTCGGGCCCCACCGCGGCGAATCCCACGCAGCGCACGTCGGCGCGGTCGTCCTCGCTTTGCTCCACGGCCACGAAGACCTGGTGCGCCGAGCGGGGCGGCTGGGCGCAGGCGTCGCGCCAGCCCTCGGCGAGGTACTCCATGGTCAGCTCGCGCAGCACCGCGGCGGGAACGACGTCGGTGTAGGCGGTGCGCCACGTGGAAAGCTGGATCCGCGCGATCTCGTCGACGTCTTCTTCACGTGCGGGCCGCACGTACCCCAATGCCATGCGCCTCAGCCTATGTCGTGTGCGGATCGACCGCACACGACCCAGGCGTGTCGCAGGCGTGGGATATCGTGCCCGCCGTGACCGCCGTGGAGACTGTTTCCAATGCTCAAGCCCGTCGCATCGCGCTGGCCGCTCAGGGTTTCGCCGACCGGCGCCCCGCCGGCAAGCGCGACATTCGGCACCTGCGCCGGGTGCTGTCGCGCACCCAGCTGCTGCAGATCGACTCGATCCGGGTGCTGGAGCGCGCTCACTATGTGCCCGTGTATTCGCGGCTGGGCGCCTACCCGCATCGTCTCGTCGACGACGCCGCTTATCGAGGCGGCAGGCGAGAGCTGTTCGAGTACTGGGGGCACGCGGCGTCGCTGCTGCCGGTGGAGCTGTATCCGCTGATGCGCTGGCGCATGGACGCCGCCGAGGAGCACGCCTGGGAAGGCATGCACAGCATCGCGCGCGAAAACCCGGATCTGGTCGAGCGGATATGCCGCGCCGTGGCCGAACGCGGTCCGATCTCCGCGCGTGAGCTGGAAGAAGGCGCTCCCATAACCCGCGACAACTGGGGCTGGAACTGGAGCGACGCCAAGCGCGCCCTGGAGTGGCTCTTCCGCTGCGGACGCGTCAGCGTCGCGGCGCGGCCTTCCTTCGAACGGCTCTACGACTTGACCGAGCGCGTCATTCCCGCCGACGTCTACGACGCGCCCGCGCCGGACCGCGCCGAGGCGCACCGCCAGCTGTTGACCCGCTCGGCGGTGTCGCTCGGCGTGGCCACCGAGATCGAGCTGCGCGACTACTTCCGGCTGTCCCCGAAGGACGCGCGCACCGCGCTTTCGGAGCTGGTCGAGGCCGGGGAGGTCCGCGAGGTCCGCGTCGAGGGCGCGGACAAACCCGCCTACATGCACCGTGACGCTCGGGTTCCCCGCAAGGTCCACGCCCGCGCGCTGCTCAGTCCGTTCGACCCGCTGGTGTGGCACCGCGACCGCACCCTGCGCATGTGGGACTTCTTCTACCGCATCGAGATCTACGTGCCCGAGCCCAAACGGGTGCACGGCTACTACGTGCTGCCGTTCCTGCTCGGCGACCGGCT
>JBOGDN010000479.1:0-9845 GCA_050742995.1 Stackebrandtia sp.
CCAGTGTCTGCGTGCGCCGGCGGAGTCCGCGGCCTGCCAGGCCGGAGTCCCGGCGGCGGCGGCCAGTTTGCGCAGCTGCGCTCCAGTCGCGTCGTCGGCGGTGACGAACAGCGGACGTCGCGGGGACGTTTCGTCGCGACGGCGGTCTTCCATGTCCTGGCCCCCTGCGCTTGCGGAATGTGCGGTCGGCGGTGACGGCTTCCACCGTCGCGGGGCGCTTCTTCCGGCGCAACTTCAACGACGGCCGCCTGTGGAAAACAACGGCATTGTGGATAACTTTTTCCAGTCCAAACCGGAATGCCCGTAACTTTCGTCAAACGGGCGACATTTCTCCACAGGAGATTTTCCACATTGCGGGGGTTGTCCACAGGCGCGAGACGTCGGCTGGCCGAGAGCGCTCCCAAATCGATAGGCTGAAGCCATTGGGGAGGAGGTTGGAGGCCCCCAAGCACGGGCGCGGGGGCACGTGCGCGTGCCTGCGAACGCGCGTCTTAGCCGGCGGTCTCCTCCGAGCCGACTCCCGCCAGTCCGCATGCCTGCTCGACCGTCATCGCCGCGCCTTCCCGGCGCCCGGCTTCGTATCCGGCGTCGCCGAGGCTTTCGCGGACTCGCTTCTCCGCCTCGTCGAACTCGACGTTCGTTCCGCGCGCATAGCAGCGTCCGGGCGTCGCGGCGCCGAGCAGCCGCGCCGCGGTCTCAAAGTCGCGGTCGGCCTGGGCCGCGACGGCGAGGCCGACGAACGCGTCGTAGACCAGCGGCAGTCCGTGCCCCCGCGTTTGCCGCACCGCCGAGAGGTATCGGGAACGCGCGCCCTCGACGTCGCCTTGAGCCATGGAGACGTCGCCGAGGGCGGTGTATATCGCCTGGCGCACGCAGTCGGCGCTGTACGAACCGGCGGGGCAGATCTCCAAGGCGCCGTGCAGACGCCGCAAGGCTTCGGCGTAGTCGCCGCGCAGACGCGCGACCTCGCCGAATCCGCATTGGATGCGCGCGCGCAGTTCGACCGACGTGGAGTCGTCGGTCAGCTCGATCGCGCGGCGGTACGCCTCGGCGGCGCCGTCGACGACGCCGAGACGCGCCAGCTGGTCGGCGCGATCGGACCACAGCTCCGCGAGTTCCTCTTTGGATCCTAGCTGGAGCAGCAACTCCAGCGCCCGGTCGGTCAGCGCGAGAAACCGGTCGTAGTCGCCGAGCCCGAGGACGGCTTCGCCGAGGCCGCTGAGCGCCATGGAGTTTCCCCAGCGGTCGCCCGTCGCCTCGAATCCGACCAGAGATTCTTCAAAGGACGTGACTGCCGCCTCGGGCGACCCGGACATGTTGTGAATGTGTCCCAGGCCGAGGTACGACAGCGCCGCAAGCCACGGATCGACTGCCGTGGCGTGCACCTGCGCGATCCGCTCCGCGTAGTCGTCGGGGGCCGACGGCGGGCCTTCGGCGATCGCGCGGATGACCACGAGCGCCGGGTGGCGCGTCAAGTCTTCCCACGCGTCGACCACGGGCCGGGCGGCGCGGCGATGCTGTTGCAGCGCGGGGTCGTCGGCGGCTCCCGACGACGCGTTCAAAACACACAGGACGTACTCGTCATGCAGCCCGGCGGGGAGCCCCGGCTTCAGATCTCGCAGCAGCCGCCGCGACACCGCGGCCCCCTCGGCGCGCAGGCCGCGCAGCCACCAGTACCACGACAGCGCCGCGACCAGCCGCAACGCGGAGTCGACGTTGCCGGAGTCGACCGCCCAGCGCAGCGCGGCGTGCAGGTTGTCGCGTTCGCGGTCGAGAATCGCGAGCCAGTCGAGCTGATCGGCGCCGCGCAGCCGCGGCTCGGCCGTCTGCGCCAGCCGCAGACAGCAGTCGAGGTGCGCCTGGCGGGTCTGCTTCACTTCGCCGGCTTCGGCCAGCTGTCGGCGGCCGAACTCGGCGACGGTGTCGAGCATCCGGTACCGTCCGTCGCCGGCTTCGATCAGCGACTTGTCCGCCAGTCTGCCCAGCAGGTCGAGCGTGCGCATCTCGTCGAAGCCGCCGACGTGCTCGGCGGCGGCGAGGTCGGCGCCGCCGGAGAACACGGTGAGCCGCCGCAGCAGCTTTTGCTCCTCGGCGTTGAGCAGGTCCCAGCTCCAGGCCACGACCGCGTGCAACGTCTGGTGACGCGCCGGCGCCGCGCGGCTGCCCCGCGACAGCAGCCGGAAGCGTTCGTCGACCAGGCGGGCCGCGATGTCGTCGGTCGGCAGCGCGCGCACGCGAGCGGCGGCCAGCTCGACGGCGAGGGGAAGCCCGTCGAGCGCGCGGCAGATGCGCAGCACGGACGTGACGTTCCCGTCGTCGACGACGAAGTCCGGCGATACCGCCGCGGCGCGGTCGGCGAACAGGCGGACGGCCGAGTGGCGCATCGCCTCCGACGGCGACACGTCCTCGTCGGGGATGCTCAACCGCGCCACGGGATGCAGCCGCTCCCCGGTGACGCCGAGGGCTTCGCGGCTGGTCGCCATGATGCGCAGGTCGCCGCATGTGGTCAGCAGCAGCGCGGCTAGGCGGGCGGTCTCGTCGACGACGTGCTCGGCGTTGTCGAGGATCAGCAGCAGACGACGACGCGTCAACGTCGCGATCAGCTGCTCCGTCGGCGTGCGCTGCCGATCCGGCGGGCCGAAGACGCCGACGTTTTGCGAGCCGGCGGCCGCCAGCACCGCCTCGGGCACGTGCGCGCCTTCGGAGATCGACGTGAGGTCCACGAAGCACACTGTGCCGTCGGCGTGTTCGGCGACGGCTGTGGCCAGACGCGTCTTGCCGGCCCCGCCGGGTCCGGTGAGCGTGACCAGGCGGTTGGCGCGCAACGCTTCGACCACGGCGGCCAGCTCCGCTTCGCGGCCGACGAAGCTGGTCAGCTGTGCCGGCAGTCCGCTGCGAGTCGCCGGCTCGGGCTTCGGCGTCGGCTCGGCGCGCAGAATCGCCCGGTGGGCGTCGGCGAGCTCGGCGGACGGATCGGCGCCAAACGAGTCGGCCAGCGCGCGTCGGGCGGCCTCGAAAACCTCCAGGGCTTCGGCCTGGCGGCCGGCGCCGTAGAGGGCTCGCATCAGCAGGGCGCACAGTCGTTCTCGCAGCGGGTGCGCGGCGACCAGGCCCTTCAGTTCGGGCACGAGCCCGTCGTGGCGGCCAAGCTCAAGTTCGGCTTCGGCGCGATCCTGCACGGCGGCCAGGCGACGGTCTTCCAACGCGGCGACTTGGGAAGGAGCGAACGGCGCGTCCCCGACGTCCGACAGCGCCGGGCCGCGCCACAGGTTCAAGGCCTCGCGCAGCAGGCTCCCCGCGCGCGCGTGCTCGCCCGCGGCGAGACACGCCCGCCCCTGCGCCGCAAGGCGGTCGAAGCGGTGGACGTCCACGTCGTCCGGGGAGATCGGCAGCCGGTAGCCGCCGGGACCGAACTCCACGTCGACGCCGACGGCGCGCAGCTCGCGACGCAGGCGCGACACCTGGGACTGCAGAGCGCCGGCGGCGCCGGCGGCGGGTTCGGCTCCGTAAATGGAGGTGGTCAGCAGGTCCGCGGAGACGGCCTTGCCCGCGTTCAACAGCAGCAGCGCCAGCAGGGCCCGCACCTTGGGACCGCCGACGGAAACGCCGCCGCCGCCCGGCGGCGCGATCTCCGTGGCGCCCAAAATGCTGAATCGCACGCCTCTGATTGTCGCTCACCGGTTTGGACCGGCGGGCGCCCGCGACGCGCGAACCCTCTCCGCCGAGGCGCTGTGACGGCGGATCCGCCCCGACCGCCCACGCCCCGGCGCCTCACCCCCCAGCCCCCTAGCTCCCGCCCGGGCCGCCGGCCTCCACCCCACTGCGTTCAGCCTATCGATCTGGGAGCGCTCTCGGCCAGTCCGCGCCTGTGCGCCTGTGGACAACGGTCGCGTTGTGGACAACTCGCGTGGGTTTGACCGAAAGCCCGGTCGGCGGACGGCGGGGTGCGAGGTATCCTCTACCGGTTGTGAGCAGCACCGAGATCCCTTCCGGAGGGCGAACCTTCAACCTGCGTCGCGGCAGGTTCAGCCGGCAGCGTGAGGACGCTTTGGCGCGGCTGTACCCGGAGTACGGAGTGACCGTCGCGCCGGGAGAGGTTGTCGACCTGCCGGCGCTTTTCGGCAGGCATGCGCCGGTGGTGCTCGAGATCGGGTCGGGCATGGGCGAGTCGACCGCGCGGCAGGCGCGGGCCGATCCGCGGCGCGACTATCTCGCCGTCGAAGTGCACCCTCCCGGAATCGCCGATCTGCTGATGCTCGTCGAGGCGGACGGGCTGACGAACCTGCGGGTCTTCGACGGGGACGTGATGCGGCTGCTGGAGGGTCCGCTCGCGGCCGAAAGCGTCGACGTCGTCCAGGTCTTCTTCCCCGACCCGTGGCCGAAAAAGCGGCACCACAGGCGAAGGCTGATCCGCCCCGGGCGAATCGAGCCGCTGCGGTCGCGGTTGAAGCCCGGCGGGCTGCTGCACTGCGCCACGGACTGGGCCGACTACGCCGAGTCGATGCTGGAGACGATGACCGCCGATCCCGAGCTCGTCAACTGCCACGACGGATACGCGCCGCGGCCGCCGCGCCGGCCGACCACCAAGTTCGAGCGGCGCGGGATCGACGCGGGGCGACAGATCTTCGACCTGGAATTCCGCAAGGTCGCCGTGACCGCCGCGGCGGACGGGCGGGCGACATGACGTCGTCGACGAACGACTGGCTCGCCGCCCGCCTGATCGACTGGTTCGCCGCGCACGGACGCGATCTGCCGTGGCGGCACGAGGGAACCACGGCGTGGGGAGTGCTGGTCAGCGAAGTCATGTCCCAGCAGACTCCGGTGGCGCGCGTGGCCCCGGTGTGGACGGAGTGGATGGGGCGCTGGCCGACTCCCGCCGACTTCGCCGCCGCCTCGCCCGCCGACGTGCTGCGCGCCTGGGGGCGGCTGGGCTACCCGAGGCGCGCGCTGCGCCTGCACGAATGCGCCGGCGCCGTCGTGGAGCGTCACGGCGGCGAGATTCCGTCCGACGTGAACGAACTGCTCGCGCTTCCGGGGATAGGCGACTACACCGCCCGGGCCGTCGCGGTCTTCGCCTACCGCGGGCGCCACCCGGTGGTGGACACCAACGTGCGACGCGTGGTGGCGCGTTTCGACGCCGGGCGGCCCGACGCCGGCGCCGCGACCACTCCGGCCGACCTGCGCGCGACCGAAGCCCTGCTGCCGCGCGAGGCGGAGACCGCCGCCGACGCCTCCGTGGCCATCATGGAGCTGGGATCGCTGGTGTGCACCGCTCGCGCGCCGCAGTGCGGACAGTGCCCGATCGCCGCCGAGTGCGCCTTTCTGGCCTCGGGCGAGTCGCTTCCGGACCGGCCGAGCCGGCGTCCGCAGCGCTACCACGGCACCACCCGTTACGTCCGCGGTCAGATCATGGCGCTGCTGCGCGACTCCGCCGACCCGGTGCCGCGGGTGCGGATCGACGGAGTGTGGCATGAGGACGCTCGGCGAGAGGAAGCTCTCGCCGGCCTGATCGACGACGGCCTGGTCGACGCGCTTGAGGACGACCGGTTCGCCCTGCCGGAGTGAGCCGGACACGCACTCCGCCACATGCGCGGATTTGCATCTGCCGTCTACTCTGTCGCTCGTGGCTGAAGAAGTACGTGCCAAACCCGTCAGTCTGTGCGAGCTGGCCGGGACCCTCACCGACATCGCCGGAGATCTGCGCGACGAGCTGGCCGACGCGCGCGAAAAGGTCGTCGTCCCCTCCGCCGCGTTCGGCAACAGCGAAGGCGCCGAAGGCCTCGACGAGACCTACGCCGGCCTCGTCGAAGACGCCGGCGCGGCTGTCGAGGACGTCGCCGGCGTGTTTGAAGGCGACGTGGACCGCGCCTACCTGATCGCCTTCGCCTACCAGGAAAAAGACCGCGAAAACGCCCAAAGCCTGCCCAACTGCGAACCGGGCCAGCCCTGTTGAGAAAGCGCCCCTCATGACCGAGCCCCCCATCAACGTCGACCGTCAGTGGTTCGACCTGAAAGCGGACCCCGACGCCGTCGACAACGCCGCAACCGCCTGGACGGGCCTTGGAAGCGCCGGCGACACCGCCTCCGGCGACCTCAACACCGCCGCGGGCGCCGTCTACGACGACCCGTGGAAAGGCGACACCCGCGACTCCTACGAGACGCACCAGAAAAAGCTGCGCGACTCCTGCGCCGACATGGTCGGCGCGACAGACCCGATCGCCACGGCGTTGGGGAACATCGCCTCGTCGCTGCGGTCGGCGCAGGGAGAACTCGAAGACGTCGAAGGCGAGATCACCGGAGCGGTGGCCTGCACCGTCACCGGCACTCAGCTCAAGTTCCGCCCCAAGACGCCCGAAGAGTCGCAGCAGGTCCTCGACGCGGTCGACTCCGCCAAGGGGATCCGCAAGGAGCTGGACAACCAGCTGTCGTCGGAGAAGTCGAACCTGTCCTCGGCCGTCGACGCGTGGAGCGACATGTCGACCCAGTGGCAGGCCATCGCCGCCGGGGGCGTCTACGACGGCTTCGACGACCTGCCCGACGAAGCCAAGGCCGGCAGCACCGTCACGCTGCCCGACGGAACCGTCGTGGTCAACACCGGAACCGAGACCGGCGACGACGCGGTGTCGACGACCACAAAGGATGACGGAACCGTCGTGGTGACCGTCAACGGCGTCGAGACCGAATACCCGCCCGGAACCGACGTGGTGCTGCGCACCGGAGGCGGAAACGACAGCGTGGTGGTCCCCCCGGACGCCGACACCGGCGCCACCGTCGTCTCCGGCGACGGAAACGACTCTGTCTACGCCGGCGACTTCGGGCTGCCGTTCCCCATGGACGAGGACGGACCCGGCCACAATGTCCTCGGCGGCTCCGGCAACGACAGCGTGGCGCTCGGCGGCGGCGACAACAGAGTTTCCACCGGGGGAGGCGACGACACCGTTGTCCTCGGCAACGGGGACAACCACGTGGCTACCGGAGACGGAAACGACACCGTCACGCCGACGGTCTTCGGCGGAGACGGGAACGACACAATCTCCTCCGGCCGCGGAAACGACACCGTCTCCGCCTCCGGCGGCAACGACAGCGTCTACTCCGGCGAAGGCGACGACACCGTTCGCGGCGGCAGCGGCAACGACAGGATCGTCGGCGGCGAAGGCGACGACTCGATCGAGGCCGGCTCCGGCGACGACACCGTCCACGCCGGAGACGGGCGCGACTACGTCGACGGCCAAGACGGCGACGACAACATTTCCGGCGGCTCCGGCAACGACGTGCTCTACGGCTTGAACGGCGACGACTCGATCCACGGCGGCAGCGGCGACGAGTACATCGAAGGCGGCGAAGGCGACGATTCGATCTCCGGCGGCTCCGGCGACGACATCCTCTCCGGCGGAGGCGGCGACGACTCGGTCCGCGGCGGCGACGGCGCCGACGTGATGTACGGAGGCAAGGGGAACGACTACGCGGACGGCGGCGACGGCGACGACAAGGCGCATATGACCGACGGGGACGCCGTCTCCGACGAAACCGAGAACTCCGACACGGTCGAGCCCGTCGACACCAGTTTCATCAACATCGACGGCAGCCCCGAGTACCAGGCGCGCGTCAGAGCCGATCTGGAGATGATGGCCGCCTCCCCGACAGGTCGGGAGATGATCGAGGCGTTGCGCAATTTGGAAGATCCGAATGCCTTGCCCGGCGAGCACTCGGTGACGATCAAGGAAACCGACGAAGGCAATTCCGCGGAGTTCGGCGACACGGGCGGGTTCGGCAACCGCGACTCGACGGTGAACTACAACCCGTCGGGCCTCGACGGCTGGGACGAGCGCCCGCCGCCGCTGGGCCTCTACCACGAGCTGGCGCACATATACAGTTCCTGGAACGGAAACTACGACGACGGCACGGTCTCGGGAGGCCCGGACGACGGCGTTTCAAAGGGCGAACGCCAAGCCACCGGGCTGCCGACCGACGGCAGCGCCTACGATCCGAACGACCCGCAGGCGAACTTGGACCAAGACTGGGTCTACACCGAGAACGGCATGCGGGAAGAGTGGGGACTTGATCCTCGGACCACGTACAGCTGACGCGGAGGGAGTCAGGTCGTGAGCTTCGCCGAGCACACGGTTCGCACGACGATCGGACTGCGCGCGGGTCTGCTGTTCGCCGCGGCGTTTCTGCTTGCCGCCGGCTGCGAGCCGTCTGGCGACATTTCCGACACGCCTTCCGGTGAACGCCTGGACGCGGAGGTCGTCGTGCTGGAGAGCGTCTCGCCCCAACGCGAACGCCTGCACGCCTCCGTGAGCGACAGCCCGATCGATTCCGAGGTGGCGGCTGGATGGACGGCGGCCGAGACCGAGCCTGCCGAGCCTGCCGAGCCTGCCGAGCCGCGCGACCCCGACTCGGTCGATCTCCCCGAGGCCGAAGAGGGCATGAGCTACGTGGCGGTCGAACGCGGGACCGACTGCGACAAGGCCGAGGACGCGCGGCTGTGGCGCGACGGCGACGACCTGCACGTGGAGATCGTCGTCCCCGAACGCGACCCCGACGAGGTCGTCAACTGCGAGGTCCCGATCACGGCGTACGTGCAGTTCGCGGTCCCGACCGAGGCGATCGAGGGCGTGAAGACCGTCGACGGCGCCGAACCCGTCGACCCGACGGGGCCCGGCGAACTCGTCGAAGCCGTCGACGTGGGTCCGCTGTTCGACGATCGCGCCGCCGCGGCGAGCGCGCCCCCGGTCGAACTGGTCGAATCCGGCGACGGCGACGAGATCTACGACGCCCTGGACGCGGCGAAAGACGCCGAGAACGTCGGCGACGCCGAGGCGGCGTTGCAGGGCCTGCCGGACGAAGGACGGCGCCGCTTCGCGTTCCTGGTCTACGGCTGTCCCGGCGACGAGCCGGTGCTTGTGGTCGCGCCGGGAGTCGTCAGCGCCGAGCTGGCCGGGCCGGGCCGGGGAGACTGCGGAGAGCAGTCGACGTACGTCGTCGCCGTGTTCGACGTGGACGCCGAGTATGTGAACGACTCGACGACGCCGGCGCTGTACGGCCAAAACTGAGCCGGCCGCGCGCTTCGGGAGGGAGCGCACGACCGGCTTCGCGGTGGTCGGGACGGCTTCAGCCGACGGGGCCGGCCATCGCTTCGGCATCTGAGTGGTCGTGATCGTGGTCGTGGGCGAGCGGGTCTGGGACGTCCTCGCCCTCCGTCCGCATCAAAACCTCTTGCGAGTCCTCGTCGACGAGGGCGACCCTGATCTGCTCGGGATGATCGCGTCGCAGCGGCACGGCGAAAACGGCCGTCGCCTGGCGGCCGTCGACGCGCGCGCCGTAGCAGATCACGCGCCATTCGCCCTCGTCCCAGTACTCGCGCACGTCGGTGCGCAGCAGCGGGAACGTCTTTTGATACGGCACGCTGAGGTGCAGGCGGGTGACGCTGTCCTGCAGCGGGACGGTCGACGCGTCGCCGCCGCCGTACAGCGGGTTGGTGAGCCGCACCTTCGCGCGGCGCAGCGGGATCAGCCAGACGGAGTCGAACTCCGGCGACAGTCCCACGAACAGGGCCGTCTCGCCGAGCAGCGCGGCCGCGGCCGCCCACGGCGATTCGGCGATCGCCCCGGGCCACGACTGGGTCGCGGCGATCGCTGTGGCCCCGGCGACGGCCACCCAGGCGGCGCGACCGAAGCCGCGCCACGAGATCGGGATGTGCTTGGCGCTCATGCAGCCGCAGGACGACTCCGGCGCGACCTTTCTGGCGTAAACCAGATAGCCGACGAAACCGACGCCGAGCAGCGCCGCGGCGGCGGCCGCAGGCGTCCACGCCTGCGGCCACAGCAGCGCGGCCGCCAGGG
>JBOGDN010000480.1:0-1771 GCA_050742995.1 Stackebrandtia sp.
CCTCGGCCGGACGCACCGACTCCATCACCTCTGAGACCACCGAGTCGTACTCGGAGTGAGTGCCCGGAATGGACACGTAAAGCACGGCCGCCTCGGGACGGCCCACGTCGATCAGGGCCACGCCGACCAGCTCGTCGGTGGCCTCAAGGCCTTCCCTTTCGAAGTCAAGCCGGAACTCGCGCAGCCACGCCGGACGTCCGCCGAGCGTGATCGCCTCGTCGCGAATGTTCTCCATCTCGTTGGGCTGCGGGTAGTAGCTGGCGCGCACGTCGGCGGCGACCTGCTCGCTGACGCACTTCAGGTCCAGGTCGGAGCCGTCGTTGACCGCGGCGGGGACGCTGCCCGACAGGATCGTCGCCATGTACTGTCCGCCCTCGTAGTCCTCGGTGACGAAATACTGGCCGGTGCGGTAGGACACCTTCAGGTCGCCGTGGGTCCAGGTGTCGGTCCACGGCAGCCAGGGGTCGTCGAATTCCGAGTAGCTGATGCCGCTTTCGGCGTCGACGACGCGGTCGCCCTCGGTCGCCGGCGGCTCCTGCGCCTCCGGCGGCGGCTCGGTGGGCGGAGGACAGGCCTCGGCCAGCGGCGGGAGATCTTCCTTCGGGCCGTCGGGGACGTCCGCGCTGCCGCCGGGGACTCCCGTCGTCAACGCCAGCGCCAGCACGACGATGATCCCGACGACGACGATGCCGCCCCCGGCCAGCCCGAAGACCAGCAGCGTGCGGCGTTCGGCCGCCGGCGTGTGCTCCCCGGCCTCGGGTTCTGGCTCTGTCATGCTTCCAGTGTCTCCGACGCCTTCCAACGACTGAGTGACCGCTTGTCGAATTTTTATAGATTTGCAGACGTCATTGCCCATTGGTGGTCTAGACAACAGGTGTTATTCCTGGGAATCTTGTGGTTAATGACCGGTAAGTATCCATAGGGGTTAGTCGGCGATCCCCTGAGCCGTCGGCAAATCCTTCTAGCCCACGGAGGATTGGATGCGCGCACTTGCCCGCTTGGTCCTAGTCGGTTCAGCGTCCGCCCTGCTGATCGCCGGCTTCGCCGCCCCCGCACAGGCGGTCGCCGCCGAGTACACGGCTCTCGGCGACTCCTACGCGTCGGGGACGGGGACCCGCGAGTACTTCGTCGAAAACTGCCAGAAGTCCAACCTCGCCTACCCGGCCCTGATCGCCAACTCCAACGGGTATGAACTGGACTTCGCCGCCTGCTCCGGCGCCAAGATTCCGGACGTCAGGAACAACCAACTCGCAGGTCTCGACGCGAACACCGGCCTGGTGACGATCTCCGTCGGAGGCAACGACATCGGCTGGGCCGACGTGGTTCTCTCCTGCGCCCGCCCGTGGCCGTGGACCTGCTGGGGCGACATCGACGAGGCGACGCGGAAGATCCAGGAGGAGCTTCCCGGCGCGCTCGACAGTCTCTACAGCGAGATCCGCGCGGCCGCGCCGAACGCCAAGGTGATCGTCGCCGGCTACCCGAGGCTGTTCAACGGCGTCGACGAGTGCAACGCTCTCGCCCGCATCAGCCCCGAAGAACAGGTGCGCATGAACGAAGGCGCCGACTTGCTCGCACAGACCATCTCCGGAGTCGCCTCCAACCACGGATTCAGCTACGCCGACGTGCGCGACCCCTTCGTCGGGCACGCGGTCTGCGACGACCCGGAGTGGATCAACGGCACGTCCAACCCGCTCAGCGAGTCCTACCACCCCAACCGGGACGGCCACTCCGCCGGCTACGCGCCGGCGGTGGGCGCCCTCCTGTAAACCGC
>JBOGDN010000481.1:0-3824 GCA_050742995.1 Stackebrandtia sp.
GGCCACCACGCGGCGGCGGAGTCAGGTCACTTCAGCATGTAGGCGCGCTCCACGGTGGATTCGACGGTGTTGCCCGCCTTGTCGGTCGCGGTGATCCGCAGCCAGACGTAGCCGTCGGTGTCGTCCAGCGGCGGGTGCGTGACGACGAACTCTCCTTGCGCCCCTACCGCGCCGGTGTGGCGGGAGTCGGTCCAGGTCTCGCCGCCGTCGGTCGACGACGACACCGACAGTTCCGCGATCTCCTGGCGGTCGGGAACCCGGGAGTGGGCGCCGGCGGTCACGGAGATGGTGTGGGAGCCGCCGGCGGCGGCGTGATTGCTCACGTCCAGGTGCGGATCGTAGTTCAGCTGGATGATCGGCTGGAACTGGCAAGAGCTGCCTCCCTCGTCTGTGAGCACGCCGCAGCCGTATCCGTCGGGAACCCGCGCCTCCGAGCGATCCGAGGTGAACGTCCACACCGTGGTGATCTTTCCGCCGGTGAGGAACAGGTCGCCGGTGCGGCTGATCGGCTGGTCGACAGCCTCGAGCCGGTAGTTCGCCGCCGTGTCTGACAGCCGGAAGACCGGCCAGCGAGCGTACTTCCAGTCCGCCGTCAGCTCCTGGTCGGTGTCGGCGTTCCACATTCGCCACGTCGACCACAGGTCGGATTGGCCGTTGGGGGTCATGTAGTGTCCGCGCGTGTTGTCCATTGTGTGGAATCCGGGCACGAACTCGTCTCCGCCGGCGCCGCCTCGGGCGAACGCCGCCGCCGCGGTGATCCCCGGGGGGTTGCCGATCATCTCCTCCCTTAGATCCACCGCGCCGCCGTGCAGCGCGGGCGCCTGGAACCAGTGCTCGGCGGGACGTTTCTCGCCGGCCTCCGAGTCCAGATAGCGGTCCCAGGACCACTGGATCTGGTAGTACCGCTTGCCCACCTGCGGGTAGTACAGCTGAGTGCTGGCCCGAGTCCAGGTCAGCTGGTCGTCGGCGAGCAGATATTCGGCCGAGGCGCCCGGCGTCACATAGTGCCGCCCCGTCACCACCAGACTCGGATTGGCGGGGTGGGCCACCCAGCTGCGTTCGTACACCGCCTTGGAGTTGTCGACGTGCAGCCAGGTGGGGACCTCGGTCAGTTCGCCGGCGTCGACCTCGCGTCGCAGCGTGTCGGGGATTCCGTTGGGGTAGTAGAGCGGCAGGTGATAGGTGTAGGCGGGAAGGTCGCTGTACATGATCGAGTTGTTGTTCTCAAGCGGCTTCAGCTCCTTGGGCTCGGCGAGCGTCCACATGTCCAGGAGGGACAGATAGCCCAGCTTGCCGGCCGGCGCGGGCGACACGTAGATCGGGTGCTTCGTTCCGGCGTCTTCGAACATGGAGTAGACGCTGTCGAGATTGGCGTACTCGCGGTTGACCGACACCCAGTGAACTCGCGTGTCGGTGCGCTTCGGCGTGGACGCCTCGGTCTTGACGGCGTCGCGTGCGTCCAACGTGATCTCGGTGTCGGAGTCGACCTCGACCTCTACGGCGGTCAATATGCTGACCCGACTGAGGTCCCAGTTGTCGAAGTCGCCCTCGTACACCGCGGTCAGCGCGGTGTAGGTTCCGGCGGGCGCCGATCCGCTCGCGCTTCCTTCGGAAGTGTTCAGCACATAGGACGATTCTCCGATCGGGTTCGCCGGATCGTAGCTGTCGTTGATCAAGACGACGATCCAGTCGAACTTGCTTGGTCCGCCTTCGGAGTCGACGACGTCTACGGAGATTTCGTGCTCGTCCACCATGCCGACGCCGACGGCCGTGCGCAGTTCGGCGCCGTCGCCGCTTGCGTTGATCACGCCGCCGTAGACGCCCTGGGAAAGCGCGTCGGGATCCACCGTGGCGGTCACGGTGGCGTATCCGCCGGCCGGCACTGTCACCGATTCGGGCGCCACGGACAGGCCCGGCGCGGGCTGTCCGTGGACGTCGCTCAGCGAGCCGTCCAGGGCCAAAGTCACGGCTTCGTCGGAGGGGTTGGTGTAGGTGACGTCCTGCTTCGCCGGTTCGGCGGCGTCGGCGAGATCGCCGAAGTTCACCGAAGGCGACGCGTATGCGCCGACCTGGAAGGCCCGCGAGACGTCGACGCGTCCGGTTCCCTGCTCGAACCACAGGCCGTCGCCGTCGGCGGCCGTCGAAGCCAGCACCGCTTTGATCTCGTCCCCGGTGAGGTTGGGCCGGGCCTGTGCGGTCAGCGCGGCCGTCCCGGCGACGTGGGGTGTGGCCATGGAGGTGCCGCTGACCGAGGTGTAGGCGTCGCCGACGGGCGAACCCAGACCGGTGCCGTCGGCGCGTGCGGCCGTGATCTCCACGCCCGGAGCGGTGATGTCGGGCTTGACGGCGTGGTCGCCGACTCTGGGTCCGCGCGACGAAAAGTCGGCCATGGCGTCCTTCTTGTCGACCGCGCCGACGGTCAGCGCCGCCTCGGCCGCGCCCGGCGTGGCGACCGTGCCGCCGCCGGGACCGCTGTTTCCGGCGGCCACGACGAACAAGGTCGACGACTCGGACGCCAGCCGGTTCAGCGCCTGCGACAGCGGATCGCTTCCGTCGGTGGGTCCGCCGCCCAACGACATGTTCACGACGTCGGCGCCGTTGTCGACCGCCCACTCCATTCCGGCGATGATCCAGGCGGAGTCGCCCGTGCCGTCGTCGGCGAGCACCTTGCCGGAGATCAGCTCGGCGCCGGGCGCCACCCCCTGATATTTGCCGTTTGAGCCCGCGCCCGTCCCGGCGACGGTGGACGCTACGTGCGTGCCGTGGCCGTTGCCGTCGGAGGCGCCGGCGTCGTCGGTGAAGTTCTTCTCGTCGCGCACCTGTCCGTCCAGGTCGGGGTGACCGGCGTCGACCCCGGTGTCCAGCACGGCCACGGTCACTCCCTCGCCGTCGAAGCCGCTTTCCCAGGCGTCGGGGGCCCCGATCTGGGGCGCCGATTCGGCAAGGGAGGCGTGGATTTTCTGATCCAAATGGACGCCGGACAGGCCGTGGCTCAAATCGGCGGCCGAGGATCCCTCGACCACCTGATTCCAGAAATCGGCGGTGTGGTCGCGGTCGATCCGAGTCCCCGCGCCCTGGATGCTGTTGAGGCCCACCACGTCGACGGTGCCGGGCAGCTCGTCGGCGTCACGCGTCAGCCGCTTGGCCGAGCGCGACTCGGCGTCGTAAGTCATGATGATCGGCAGCTGCCCCGCGGAGTCGTCGCCGAGTTCGGCGTCGACGAGAGCGGACACGTTGAACAGTTCGCGGTCGACGACGCCCGAGGCCACGTACGGCATGGCGTCAGACGGGAAGACGTAGAAGCCGTCCGGTTCGGCCTGGCCGTGGAAGGTCACGGTGCGGCCGTCTTCCCGCGGCGCGGCGTCGACGGAATACACCGGCTGCCCGGCGCCGGGGTCGCTGAAGGTCACCGTGTCTCCGGTCAGCAGCGTGACCGCCTCCCCGGAAGGCTGATCGGGTTCGACGAACCGATTCGCGCCGGCGGGCTGTGCCGTGCCCACAGCCAGTGTCAGGATCGCGACGACGGACAGCGCCGTTGTGCGACGGCTTAGTTTTCTGTGTCTTGAGCGCAGCGAATGTCCGCGAAGGAACATCGAAACCACTTCCGATCTGGGAAAACGCGCCGGCTGGGCCTCCGACGCCTTGGTTAACCAAAGATTGACATGCGGCTATCCAATTGGGAAGTGGAGATGAAGGCGGAGATCGGCACTGGCACGATACCGCCAAAAGGCAGGACGGGCGGTCGACGCTTGGGATTCGGCGCTGAGGGTTCCCGGGCGGGCGCGCGAAAGCGGGCCCGGGTCGCAGTGGAATCGACCCGGGCC
>JBOGDN010000482.1:0-2806 GCA_050742995.1 Stackebrandtia sp.
GTCGGCGACGACGCGCGACTGTCGGCTCGCCCACGCCGCCAGCTGCGCGCCGCGCGGACGCCGCGCGAAGTAGCGCGCGGTCTCCTCGCCGGGCACGCGCGTCGCCTCGCCGGAGACGATCACCTGCCGGTGCATCCGCAGCCACGGGAACAGCAGGCTCGCCCGCGGGTGCGCGGCGAGGTCGCCGGCCTTGGCCGACTCGTAGTTGGTGAAGAAGACGAACCCGGCCTCGTCGACGTGCTTGAGCAGCACGGTGCGCTGCCGCGGAGACCCGCTCGAATCCACGGTCGCCAACACCATGGCGTTGGGCTCTGTCATTCCCGAACGCAACGCCTCGTCGAACCAGCGCCGGAACTGCGCCGTCGGGTCGGCCTCCAGGTTCGTCTCGTCCAGATCCGGACCGTCGTAGTCGCGCCGCAGGCCGGCGAGGTCCCCCGAGTCATATCCACCGATCACACCACCAGCCTGCCACCGTCCGCCGCCTCGATGTGCGATCCTGCGCGTTGACGTGTCGTTCACGCCAGTTCCGCACACCCTGCGTGCGAGCGCGTACATGGACGACGGGCAAGATGGGCGTTTACGAACAACAGGAGACCCGCGATGTCTGACTTCAAGCCTGGTTTGGAAGGCGTCGTCGCTTTCGAGACCGAGATCGCCGAGCCCGACCGCGACGGCGGCGCGCTGCGATATCGCGGCGTGGACATCGAAGACCTCATCGGCCGCGTCTCATACGGACATGTGTGGGGGCTGCTCGTCGACGGCCGGTTCAGCCAGGGCCTGCCTCCCGCCGAGCCTTTCCCGCTTCCGGTGCACACCGGCGACGTGCGCGTCGACGCGCAGTCCGCCGTGGCGATGCTCGCGCCCTACTGGGGCCTCGGCCAGCTGCTCGACATCTCCGACGCGCAGGCGCGCGAAGACCTGGCCCGGGTCTCGGTGACCGCGCTTTCCTACATCGCGCAGTCGGCCCGCGGGGTCGGCCGCCCGGCCGTCTCCCAGAAAGAGATCGACCAGTCCGCCACCATCACCGAACGCTTCATGCGCCGCTGGCGCGGCGCGCCCGACCCCCGCCAGGTCAAGGCGGTCGACGCCTACTTCATCTCCGCCGCCGAGCACGGCCTGAACGCCTCCACCTTCACCGCGCGGATCGTCGCGTCGACCGGCGCCGACGCCGCGGCCTGTATCTCCTCGGGCATCGGAGCGCTTTCGGGTCCGCTGCACGGCGGTGCCCCTTCGCGGGTGCTGCACATGCTCGAGGAGGTGGAACGCACCGGCGATCCGCGGGGGTACGTCAAGCGCGTGCTCGACCGCGGCGAACGGCTCATGGGCTTCGGCCACCGGGTGTACCGCGCCGAGGATCCCCGCGCACGGATGCTGCGCAAAACCGCCCGCGAGGTCGGCGCCGGCCGCTACGAGCTCGCCGAGGCGCTTGAGGCCGCGGCCCTCGCCGAGCTGCAGGAACGCAAGCCCGACCGCATCCTGTCCACCAACGTCGAGTTCTGGTCGGCAGTGGTGCTCGACTTCGCCGGCGTGCCCGCGGACATGTTCCCCGCGATGTTCACCTGCGCGCGTCTTGCCGGCTGGAGCGCCCATATCCTGGAGCAGAAGCGGCAGGGCCGCCTGGTGCGCCCGAGCGCGCGGTACGTCGGGCCGGCCCCTCGAACGCCCGACAGCGTCGAAGGCTGGGGCGAGATCGCCGAGTCGGACGCCGGGTGACCGGCGGCCCCCGGGGAGCCGTTCGTTCCCAGGTATGAGGTGCGTATTTGCCGTCGCGGTCTAGGCTCGGGAAACGACACCCGCTTACGCCGCCGCAATCCGGCGCACGTATCAACGCCCACTGGGAGGGCTGTACAAAATGAAACTTCGCAACCCGGTCAGACTGACCGGCGCGGCGGCGCTGACCGGCGCTTTGCTTCTGGCGACCGCGGCCTGCAACGGCTCGTCGGGCGCCGGCGACTCCGGCGGCGGCGACGATTCCAAGGGCGCCGACAACGCCGCCCAGGAAACGGTCCTCGCCTCCCTGGACAAGCTGGGCGACGAGACCTACACCGTGAACATGGACATGGACTTCATGGGCTCGGGCAGCTTCGACGTCGACGTGCCGAACGAGTCGCAGCAGGGCACGTTCACCCTCGACTTCGCCGCCATTTCCGAAGCGACCGGCGCCGCCGACGACGAGGGCATGGAGATGCTGCCCGACGAGATGGTCATGGACATGATCGTCGTCGGCGACGACTTCTACATGATGATGTCCGGCAACGAGATGGTCAGCACCGGCGACAAGTGGATTCACATGAACGCCGAGGAGCTCGAGTCCGCCGGCGGCACCGGCATGGAGGACCAGTTCGCCGCCATGGACATGTCCGAGATGACCCAGCAGATGATGGACTCCCTCGACAACGTCGAGGAGACCGACGACAACACCTACACGGGCACGCTCGACATGGAATCCCTCGAGAAGGCGTTCGGCGGCATGAGCGGCGGCGGCGAGACCGCGGAGATGGAGCCGGTCGACGTCACCATCGTCCTCAACGACGACGGGCTGCTTGAGCGCATGGACATGGACATGACCGTCGACGACGTCGACTTCACCATGTCCATGGAGATCTCCGACTACGGCAAGGAGCTTGACATCCAGGCGCCCGCCGACGACGAGATCACGGACGTGGAGGACATGAAGTAAGGCTCGCTCCGAAGCGACGAGTCTTCGAATTCGACGCCGGCGGCCCGCGCCGTTCACTCCGCCGCGGGCCGCCGTTTGTGTCCGCGTACACGTCGCGAAACCCTGTCGGGGACTTCGCGCAGCAGC
>JBOGDN010000483.1:0-3721 GCA_050742995.1 Stackebrandtia sp.
CCTCGGGCGAGCGCTGCTCCAGCAGCCACAGCCGCCGCTGCCCCGCCGACAGCGGGAACGATTCGGACGGCTGACTTGCCGACGCGACCGCGATCGACTCGCGCGGCGCCTCCACGTCCGGCTCGGGCGCGGCCTCCGGCGTCGACGGCGGCGCCAGTTCCAGTTTCCCGCGCAGCGCCTCCACCTGGCCGAGGCCGGCCAGCAGCAGATCCGAGGGCACGCCGAAGTCCACAAGCGCGGCGATCTCGTCGACGCCGGCGTCTCGCACGGCCGCCGCCATCGGCGCGCACGACTCCGGCGACCCGACGAGGGTGCGGCCGGCGCAGAAACGGTGGTAAGCCCGCTCGAACAAGTACGTCAGGTCGTCGGCTTCGGCGTTGTCCGGGTCGACTTCGAAGCCAAGGCTGTTGATCACCCGTCCGAACAGCGACTTCGAGGTCCGCATGTGCTCGCACAGCGGCCCGAAGGCCGCGTCCCGGGCGGCGTCGGCGTCGGGATCCAGGTAGGTGTGCATGAGCACGGTCACCTTGCCCGCCTGCGGATCCAGGCCGTTGCGCGCGCGGGTGTCGCGGTAATAGGCGATGTTGTCGGCGAGCGTGCCCACGTCCTGCGCCATCAGGTTGGTGATGATCCCCAGGTCGTGCCTTGCCGCGTCGGCGAAGGACTCGCGGCGGCCGAGCACGGCGACGTACATGGGCGGTTCCGCCTGCACCGGGCGCGGACGCAGCGAAACCGCCGTGTCCTCGCCGCTGCCGCTGACTCGATCGATCGACTGCCCACGCCACAGCTTGCGCAGTTGCGACAGCTGCGCGTACATGATTTCCCGGTGCCGTCCAAAGCGGTCGGGGTAGAAGACGAAGTCTTCGGCGTCCCACCCCGTGGCGCAGCCGATGCCCACCCGGCCGCCCGACATGTTGTCCACGACCGACCACTCCTCGGCGACGCGGATCACGTCGTGAAGCGGCAGCACCACGCTTCCGGCGTTGAGCCGGATCCGGAACGTCTCGCGGGACAAGGCGGCGGCCAGCACCGAGGGGTTGGGGAAGATGCCGCCGAAAGAGTGGAAATGCCGCTCGGGCACCCACAGCGACGAGAACCCGCGCTCGTCGGCGAACCGCGCCGCGGAGAACAGCGTCTCGTACGCGTCGCCCGCGGACACGTCCTTCGAGTAGTTGCCGAAAAAGTACAGTCCGAAATCAAGCTCGGGACGGTTCATGTGCGCCGGTTCCGTTCGCTCTGGTTCGACTGCATCATGTGGAAGTAGGCCTGCTGCTGCTGTGCCATAAGCGCCGACATCTGCTGTGTGAGCTGCGACTGCATCGTGGCGAGATGCTGCAGCTGTGCGGCCAGCGACTCCACCGCGCGTGCGGCGGCGTTGACCGCGGTGCCGGCTTCGGACTGCGGCACGGGGTAGTAGTCGGCGGGTCCGGTCTGGTACTCCGACCGCGGCTCCAGTTCGTCCCCGGCCTCGTCCGAGCGGTCCATGAAGTGCGCGGTCGCCGACATCGCCTGCCGCGCCGGAACCGGCAGCGGCTGCGTGAGGTCCCACAGGTCAGAGGAGGTGTCGGCGGTGAAGTCGTCGGCCGCGTGTCGCCCGGTCCGGGCCCGCCGGCTCTCGCCGCTGCGCTGGGAGGGAACGCGCGGACGCGATTCGACCTGCTCGACCGGTTCGGCGGAGGCGCGTGCGCGTCGCTCGGAGGGGGCCTGCGTGCGCGGTTCGGGCTCGGGTTCCGGTTCGGCGTGCACGCGGGGCTCGGGCGTGACGTGTGCGCGTGGTTCGGCGGCGCCGCGTGCGCGTCGCTCAGACCGGGTGAGCGTGCGCGGTTCGGTGTCGGGTTCCGGTTCGGCGTACACGCGAGATTCGGGCGTGACCTGTGCGCGTGGTTCGGCGGTTCCGCGTACGCGTCGCTCAGACCGAACGGGCGTGCGCGATTCGGTGTCGGGCACGGCGAACGCGCGAGTTTCGGCCGCCACATGCGCGCGCGGTTCGGCGACGACGCGCGCTCGCGACACCGACGCGACCTGGGCGCGCGCCCGCGTCGGGCTGCCGCGCTCTTCAAGCTTCACGCTGCGCTTGGCCACGATCTGCGCGAGCTTGCGCGGCGTGTCCCCGTCCTCGAACAGCTCCCGCATGCTCACGCGCACGGCGTAGGTCCGCTCCAGATTCCGCGCCAGATTCACCAGCGACAGCGAATCGGCGCCCAGGGACGTGAAGGCCTCGTCGGAGGCGACGTCGGAGGCGCTTCGGCCGAGCTGAACCGCGGCGGTGCGTCGGATGTGGCTCAGAATCTCGTCTGCTGCGTCCACGGATTCGTCTCCTGTCGAATGGGGATGGTCGGGGCGGCGGCGGAGTCGGCGGACACGGCGACCGGGCGCGGAGAGATGCCACGCGGGGGGTTCATAGGGGTGTCGCCGTGCCTTTCCGCACGTCGCAGAGGTGGCGGCGTGCTTGAGGGGAGCATTCCGGGTCAAATCAGGATACAGGCGACAGCTGAGAAGTTCGGCCGCCTCGACCTTAGGATTTGTCTCGCCCGTCGTCGTTGACCTGGCCTTCTTCTCACCGCCCCGTGTCGTCTTAGGCGCCGCGCGCGACGACGCCGGTCGCGGCGAAACGCCGGCCCCCGCAGCCGCGGCAAACCCCGTTGCACGCCGCACCCGTGCGGGAGTTATCCTTTCTCGGCGCACGAGCGCAAGCTCGTGTGTCACTGCGCGGCGCGTTGCCCGAGTGGCCAAAGGGACCGGTCTGTAAAACCGCTGGCTCAGCCTACGTTGGTTCGAATCCAACACGCGCCACACCTCGAAAAACAGCCCCCGACCAGCCAAAACACGGTCGGGGGTTGTTTGCTGCGTGTACGGCTGGCCATGGATACAGGGTGGATACGGATTCAGCCGTGCCCCGCAGGTCTGCCGATCGGCGACCGACTGCCCTATAGAGACGTATCGTGACAGCGCGCTGTGGTCGACGCCGCGGCGAGCTCGGCCAGGTGGTGCAGCGAGTTGGTGAGATGCTCAGGGCCGAACGGCGGGAACTGGAGGTACTCCCGGATGTATTGCGGCGCCGCCGACCAGTCGTAGGTGAGCATGACCTCAGTCTCGGACGGACCCAACGGCGCCAGGTCGTAACGCCAGAACCAGCCGCCGAACTCCAGTTGACCGTCGCCCTTGGGGTCGTGCCCCGTCCGCCAGCCAATGGCGCGCGGCGGGTCGAGCACGTGGACCTTGTTGGCCGTCTGGTAGTCGCCGTCTGGATGGTTGGGGTGATACATGTCCATCCGGAAAATCTGTCCCACCTCAGTCAGCGGCGCCCGGTTGACAGATTCCTGAACCCAGCCGGTGCCGTCGATCGCGGAATGGGTCGTCGGGTCCGCCAGCACCGCGAACACCTTCGCGGCGGGCACGGCGACAGTCAGGGCGGCGCTTACGTTCTCGTGGTCCACGGTGTTCACGCTCCTTGTCATCTCATCTCGAGCCTCCCGCGGGCGCGGAAGGGGGACGCTCAATATGCAGACGACGCGGCGAGGCGAAACTCATCGGTCGTGTGGGCGGAACTCGCACCCGTCGCGGTCAGGCGCTGGAGCATGAGTGTTCGTTCTCAGTTGAGTCGGCACTTTCTCGGTGAACAGCACGCGCACTATGGTGGACCGATGGCATCGGTCAAGCAGTTCCAAGTCACCTTCGACTGCGCAGAACCTGAGCGCGTCGCTCGTTTCTGGTGCGAGGT
>JBOGDN010000484.1:0-2606 GCA_050742995.1 Stackebrandtia sp.
CGTTCCGCCTCGTCCGTCGCGGCCGTGTCCGTTTGCGTCATCGCGACTCCGTGTGCACTAGAAGGAGTAAGGGGCGCAGGTGTGGCGATCATCATACGGACGGCGGCGCCCGCCACCAAGCCCACAACGATCACGAATTAGACAACGTCACTGCCAGTTCAGATCGCGGCGGCGACGAGTTCTTCTGAGACGTCCCACAGCTGTGCGGCGCGGTCGCGGTCGTAGGACTCTTTGGAGGAGGCGCGGGGCTTGCGTCCCACGAAATACGCCCCGGTGACGTCGGCCAGTTCCGGCGCGGTCACGGTCCAGGCGAGGTCGGCGCCTGAGCTTTCGGGGGTTCTCACCTCGGGCAGCGCAAGCAGCAGCGGCCCGACCAGGTGGTGCAGCCGACGCAGGCCAGGGGAGTAGTCGCGGCCGATGCGCGTCTGCGGCATCAGGCCGGGGTCGTAGGCGTCGGCGGTGACGTCGCGGTCGCGCAGTCGCCGAGACAACTCGTAAGTCAGGTAGACGCAGGCGAGTTTGGACGTCGCGTATCGAATCCGTCCGGCCTTTTGCGAACCGTCCAGCGCCGAATCGTCGGGATCGGCCAGCTGACGCGGATGCCGCCAACGCGGACCGGGAAACCAGCCCGACCTGGGCGGGCCGTAGTGCGTGCCGCTGGACACCGTCACGATGCGGCCCGGCCGCGCCAGGTGATCCATCAGCAGCCGCGCCAGCAGGAAATGCCCCAGATAGTTGACGCCGAAGGTCAACTCGTGCCCGTCCGCGGTGCGCCCCACCCCGCTGACGACCTGCACCCCGGCGTTGCACACCAGCCCGTGCAGCTCAGGACGCCTGCCGCCGCGCAGCTCCTCGGCCGCCGCGCGAACCGACGCCAACGACGCCAAGTCCGTCTCCAGCACCTCGAGGCTGGCCTCGGGCGTGCGTGCGCGAATACGCCGCATCGCCTCCCGGCCGCGCCCGACGTCGCGACAGCCCAAGATCACGTGCCGCCCGGTCGCCGCCAGCTCCGCAGAAGCGGCCAGCCCCAGCCCCGACGACGCGCCGGTGACGAACACTGACGACGCCACGACCAACCCCCCTTTCCCGACGTCTCCGCTAGAGCCTATCCCCACTTTCGACTGAGGATCCCTCGTTGCACGGCCGCGTTAGGATCGCCCAATGGCTTTGGAGCACGTGCTGTGGATCGGGGGCGGATGCGGCTCCGGCAAATCCACGCTGGCCCGCCGACTGGCCTACCGATTCGACCTTCAGTTGTATCCCGTCGACGCATACACATTCGCCCACTCCCGTCGCGCCACACCCGCCGCACAGCCGCTGATGGCGCGCCTGGCGGGGCTGGACTTCAAGGCGCTGCACGTCGACCCGACGGTCGAACAGCGCGTGGACCACTTCACGGGAACCTCCGCCGAGCGCTTCGACATGATCGTCGAAGACCTCGTCGCCTTGGCCGACGGGCCGCTGGTGCTGGCCGAGGGCCCGTTCTTGCTGCCGGAACTGGTGGCGCCGGCGCTGACCGACCCGCGACGCGCCGTGTGGCTGTTGCCCACGCCGGACTTCGCCGCGAAAAACCTCGGCAAGCGTCTCGACCTCAAACCGACGAAGAACGAATTCGACCGCGAACGGGCCAGCCGGATGCGCCTGGAGCGCGACGCCGTGCTCACCGCGGCCATGCGCCAAGACGCGGCCCGGTTGGGCCTCCACGCCGCCGAACTGGACGGCTCGCTGTCGCTGGACGACACCGAGCGGCTCCTGGCCGAACATTTCGCGCCGATCGTCGAGCGCGGACCGCGCGCACGCGACGGCGCACAGCGCGCGCGGATGCGCCGCGCCGAAAACGCCGTGGTCAACGCGCAGCTCGACGCGCACTGGGAGTCGCTGGGGGAGTCGGCTCCCGCGCAGCGGCCCGAGTTCTCCTACGCGTGCGAGTGCGCCACATTGGGCTGCGACGCGCTGGCGCCGATGACGCCGCCGGCGTACAAGGCCGCCGGGGGAGCACTCGGCCATGACTGAGGAGTTCGCCTCTCCGGTCCCCGGGCTGAACCACCAGCCACTGTGATCGGTGTCGTGCAGTCGCCGAGATCACCGCGGCGAGGACGGCTGCGATCAAGCACAACACGTGGAACCCGTTGAACCGCCGGAATTCCGAACGGGTGGCACGGCCGTCGAAGTCCCCGTACTTGCGCAAGCAGGCCTGCATCGCCATGGCGAGCCCCATGGGCGGCTTCCCAACGCCCGGAACCGATCCAGGCTTAAAACATCCACGCTCTGGCCTTCTTCCGTACCTGGCCGAAAACAAGCTAGCTTTACATAATATATATTATCAACCAAATCTGCGTAGCTCGAGAAGAGGCGCAAATAGCCAGCCGCCACGGCCGCGGCGCGGACTGTGCAACCGCTTCGGCTGGCGACAAGACTCGGCCCCGCCGCGCCGTCGGATCGGCGCCGTGTCTAAAACGTGTCTGTCGTGCGTCGGCGGCGACAAACGAGCTGTCGACAGCCGCACATCGGGTCGCGAGATTGAGCTAAAGCTATAGAGGACCTGCCCCGCCCCATCCGGGGGCAGACCACCCTAGGCGAAGCTTCCTCATCTCACCCTATGCGAC
>JBOGDN010000485.1:0-1654 GCA_050742995.1 Stackebrandtia sp.
CCACCACACCGCCCGCGATTCCCCAGCCGCGCCGGCGCCGCGCCGCGGCATCGGACGCAGGAGCGCCCGGTTGAGCCGAGTTGGGCGGTGACATGATGGCTCACCGTAGAACGACGACCGAGCGCGCGGCGAGTCGCGTCGCGCCCTAGCGGAGGACGCTGACCGTGGAGCCTCGAGGGATGCGGCTCATGGCGGTGCACGCCCATCCCGACGACGAGTCGAGCAAGGGCGCGGCCACCATGGCCCGCTACGTCGCCGAGGGCGCCGACGTCTTGGTGGCGACCTGTACCGGAGGCGAGCGCGGCAGCGTCCTCAACAAGAAGATGGACCGTCCCGAGGTGTGGCGCGACATCGCGAACATCCGAGCCAAGGAGATGGAACGCGCGCGCGAGATCCTCGGGGTGAAGCAGGCGTGGCTGGGTTTCGTCGACTCCGGCCTGCCCGACGGCTGGCTGCCCGAGTCCGACGTCGACCTGCCCGAGGACTGCTTTTATCTCGAGCCGCTTGAGTGCGCGACCGCCCCGCTCGTCAGACTGATCCGCCAGTTCAGACCGCATGTGGTGACCACATACGACGAAGACGGCGGCTACCCGCACCCGGACCACCTCAAAACCCATCAGGTCACGGTGGAGGCGTTCGACGCCGCCGGCGACCCGGAGAGGTACAAGGAGTTCGGCGAAGCCTGGCAGCCGTCCAAATTGTATTATCAGCTGTCTTTCGGTCGAGCGCGGCTGACCGCGCTGCACGAGGTCATGCTCGCCGAAGGGCTTGAGTCGCCGTACGCCGAATGGCTCGCCAACCGCGACTGGACCGACGACAAGGGCCTGCGGGTCACCACCAAGGTCGAGTGCGCGTCGTATTTCCCGGTGCGGGACGAGGCGCTGAAGGCGCACGCGACCCAGGTCGACCCCGACGGCATGTGGTTCCGCGTGCCCATGGAGGTGCAGCAGAAGGCCTGGCCCACCGAGGACTACGAGCTGGTGAAGTCGCACGTGCCGACGTCGAAGCCCGAGACGGACCTGTTCGCCGGACTGCGCTGAGACTGGGACGACAAATAACGCTTGGGCGTCGCCGCACGGCGACGCCCGAGCTCGTCAAGCAGACGGAGCCTGCTCGCGTCAGTCAATTGTGGCTGGGGTCTACGGGGTACTGCGCCACCGCGGCCAGCAGTCCGCCCTGGCGTCGCCACACCATGGACCACAGGTCGTCGGGGAACGGCGCGAACGGATCGCCGGGGAGGGAGTCGAACACCATCCACGCGCCTTCTTCTATCTCTCCGGCCAGCTGGCCGGAGCCCCACGTGGCGTATCCGGCGAAGACCCGCATGCCGTCGAGGGAGCCGTTCAGCGGCTCGGGGTCGGCCGAAAGATCCAAAGTGCCCAGTCTTCCGGCAAAGGGTTTGAAACAGGACGGCTCGCCGGCGTCGCTGCGAATCCATCCCAGCGCGATCGCCGCCTCCGGCTGCATCGGTCCGCCCTCGAAAAGCACGGCCGGCTCTTGAGTCAGCTCGCTCCAGTCCCCCAAGACCTCCGAGACCGGCACCTCGGTGGCGCGGTTGAGCACCACCCCCAGCGCACCGGCGTCCTCGTGGCTGACGAGCAGCACGACGGTGCGTTCGAAATTCGGGTCCTGCAAGGCGGGCGTCGCCACCAGC
>JBOGDN010000486.1:0-4130 GCA_050742995.1 Stackebrandtia sp.
GCTTAGAGCTTCTGACTTTGTCCTCTTCCGTCGCGAGCGGCCTCCAGGTGGCGACGGCTTGCGAAGCGTCGTCGTTTCGAGTTTTCTCGCAAGGCGGAGGTGCTTCTGCATCCCGGTGTTGGATGCGGAAGTGCCGACAACGCCGCGAGGCGCCGCCTGGCGGACACGCAGCAGGAAACGGGACAAAGTCAGGACCTCTTAAGGCCCTCGACGACCGCGCGCATGAGGTCCGCGGTCTGCGACGGGGTCTTGCCGACCTTGACGCCGGCGGCTTCGAGCGCCGCCTTCTTGGCGTCGGCGGTGCCGGCGGAGCCGGAGATGATCGCGCCGGCGTGTCCCATGGTCTTGCCGGGGGGCGCGGTGAAGCCGGCGATGTAGCCGACGACCGGCTTGGTCACGTTGGCCTTGATGTACTCGGCGGCGCGCTCTTCGGCGTCGCCGCCGATCTCGCCGATCATCACGATCGCCTCGGTCTGCGGGTCGTTCTGGAACGCCTCAAGGCAGTCGATGTGGGTGGTGCCGATGACCAGGTCGCCACCGATGCCCACACAGGACGAGAAGCCGATGTCGCGCAGCTCGTACATCAGCTGGTAGGTGAGGGTTCCGGACTTCGAGACAAGACCGATCTTGCCCGGGCCGGTGATGTCGGCCGGGATGATGCCCGCGTTGGACTTGCCGGGGCTGATCACGCCGGGACAGTTCGGGCCGACGATGCGGGTCTTGCCGCCCTTGGCTTTGGCGTGCGCCCAGAAGCTCACCGAGTCGTGCACCGGGATTCCCTCGGTGATGACGACGGCGAGGCCGATCTCGGCGTCGACCGCCTCGACGACGGCGCTCTTGGCGAACTTCGGCGGCACGAAGACGACCGTGACGTCCGCGCCGGTCTCGGAGACCGCGTCGGCGACCGAGGCGAACACCGGCAGCTCGACGCCGTCGAAGTCGACCTTGCTCCCGGCCTTGCGCGGGTTGACGCCGCCGACGATCTTGGAGCCCGCCTTCAGCATGCGGGCGGTGTGCTTGCTGCCCTCGGCGCCGGTCATGCCCTGGACGATGATCTTGCTGTTTTCGTTGAGGAAGATGGTCATGTCTACGCTCCCTGCGCGGCGAGCTCTGCGGCGCGGTCGGCCGCGCCGTCCATGGTGTCCACCTGGGTGACCAGGGGGTGGTTCGCGCCCTCGAGGATCGCGCGACCCTCGACGGCGTTGTTGCCGTCCAGTCGCACGACCAGCGGCTTTTCGACTTCTGCGCCGCGTTCGTGCATGATGTTCAGCGCGCCGACGATGCCGGTGGCGACCTCGTCGCAGGCGGTGATGCCGCCGAAGACGTTCACGAAGACGCTCTTGACGTCCGGGTCGCTCAGCACGACCTCGAGGCCGGAGGCCATGATCGCCGCCGAGGCGCCGCCGCCGATGTCGAGGAAGTTGGCGGGCTTGACGCCGCCGTGCTGCTCGCCGGCGTAGGCGACGACGTCCAGGGTAGACATGACAAGACCGGCGCCGTTGCCGATGACGCCGACCTCTCCGTCGAGCTTGACGTAGTTGAGGTCGGCTTCCTTGGCGCGACGCTCCAGCGGATTTTCCGCCGAGACGTCCTGCAGCTCGGCGTGGTCGGGGTGGCGGAAGTCGGCGTTGTCGTCGAGCGTGACCTTGGCGTCCAGTGCCAGCGCCGTGCCGTCGGGGGTGCGGACCAGCGGGTTGACCTCGACGAGCGTGGCGTCTTCGGCGACGAACGCCCGCCACAGCTTCACGATCAACGGGACCATCTGGTCCTTCAGGTCGGCGGGGAAGCCGGCCTTGTCGGAGATCTCGGCCGCGGTCTTCTCGTCGACGCCGGCCAGGGCGTCGATCGGCAGTTTCAGGACCTTGTCCGGGGTCTCGGCGGCGACCTTCTCGATCTCGATGCCGCCCTCGGTGGAGGCGATGCACAGGAAGGTGCGGTTGGCCCGGTCCAGCAGGAACGAGAAGTAGTACTCGGTGTCGATGTCGGCGGTGACCGTCAACATGACCTTGTCGACGACGTGGCCCTTGATGTCCATCCCGAGAATGTTCTTGGCGTGTTCGTGGGCTTCGGCGGCGGTGTCGGCGAGCTTGACGCCTCCGGCCTTGCCTCGGCCGCCGACCTTCACCTGCGCCTTGACGACGACACGACCGCCCAGCCGTTCGGCCAGCTCCTTGGCCTCGTCGCCGGTGCCGGCTACGCCGCCGTTCAGCACCGGCACGTCGTGCCGGGCGAACAAGGCGCGCCCCTGGTACTCATACAGATCCACGGTTAGAAGTCCGCTCCTCGCTGTACTTTCGTTGCGGCTCGCAAGCTCGCCGCAAATCTGTTGACGTTGGTGGGCGTCGTGCCGCGCGCACGCGGCGCCAACCAGGCACGGCCGTCCGTGACCGCAGCGTATCGAGGTCGCGCGCCTAGGCGCCGGGCCGGGTGCGGCGCGTGTGACTCCTCACTGCCCTCGCGCGCCAGATACCCGCTGGCACGCGCCCCGACCGGACCGTTAGTATTGCCCGGCACCACCGGGAAGTGGCGCATCCTGCGGCGAGCTTGCGAGCCGCGGCGAAAGCGGAGCGTAGCGCACGGAAGTGCGCAGCCAAGCCGCGCGCGACTTCCGCAACACAACTGAATACCGGGAAGTGGCGCAGCTTGGTAGCGCACCTCGTTCGGGACGAGGGGGTCGCAGGTTCAAATCCTGTCTTCCCGACCATTTTCTCCACTCGAGCCACCCGCACACGGCGGGTGGCTTTTTCACGTCCGCCCCTCCAGCCGACTCTAGGGTCACTCGGGGGGTTTGTTGTAACTGTCGAGGGTGGCCTTGTTTGTGGAGGCGTCTTGGAAGATCAGCTCCCACGGCCCGGTGTTGACATCCATTTCCTTGCCGAACCCGACCCACTTGCCGGTCATGCGCCGGCCGGTCGGCTCGACGAGCATCTGGATCGCGCCGTGGTAGCGGGCGCCCCGGTAGTAGCCCTCGTTCGTCGTCTGCTCCACCCACGTGCCGGTGACGACGTTGCCGTCTACGGTGAGATCCATTGTGAGCGGTGAATCGGACGAGCCGGGAAGGCTGCGCACGGTCAGCCGGTCGCCGTGCTGCAGGATCACGACATAGTGCAAGCCGGTGAAGGAGTCGCCGCGGCCGCTGGAGAAGTACTCGTACCGCGACAGCCACACGCCCGAGTGATTGCCTCGCGCGGCGGCGTGAGCGGCTGACGTATTTGTCTGCGCCGCAGCGCCGCCGGGGGTTTCGAGATCGTGTCCTCCGTGCCCGTTCTCGGCCAGACGGGCCCGCGGCACGGGCACGGCGAAACCGAGCGAGTCGATGGGCATGCCTGTGACGGCCTCCAGCGCGCGGGCGTAGGCGGGGCGGGGCGCGGTGATGGCCCCGGCTTCCCACCGCTGCACGAGCCGCTTGTTCGCGTCGTTGGGCGTGCCCGCGCGCGCCCCGGCGGCCCGCAGCGCGCGGGCGAAGTCGTCTTGGCTCATCAGCATTCCCATGCGCACGGCCCGCAAGGTGGCGTTCGGCGTGGTCATGCGACCGACCATACCAGCGAATGTCGCCGAAATGACGCCCCGCATGTCGCCGGAAGAACGCCCCGATCGCCGTCGCGCAAGGCGACGTTCCGTCGTCATCGTGTGACTATGCACAAGGTAGTGAGCTTCAAACAGCCCCGCCGGCGCGAACCCCCGGCGCACACGCCGGTCGGCTGGCGCGATCGGGCCGGAATCTGGCACCGCGAATGCTGCGTCTGTCGCGCCGAATGGCCGTGCAAAGCCAGCGTCGAAAGAGAATGCGGCGGGTAAGAACGTTCCCGCGCGCCGAGTCGGTGGGAACTCGGCGCGGGCGGAGGCATCCCCCGTGCCTCCGCAGCGGCGCCCGGCGCGGCGGCGAACAGCGTGCCGGGCGCCGCGCTCAGGCCTGGTTCTCCTAGGCGGCCTCCCGCCATTCCTCGGCGTCGCCGGCGCGCGGGGTCAGGTGAAGATGCTGACTCCGCCGGGGCCTACGAGCAGGCCGACGACGATGAGGACGACGCCCCAGAGAATCTGCTTCCTGAACAGCGCGAATATCCCCGAGACTACGAGAATTACCGCGACGATCCATAGCAAGAAGTCCATGGTGACGCGGTTACCCAAAG
>JBOGDN010000487.1:0-3775 GCA_050742995.1 Stackebrandtia sp.
CGCATGCGCTGGCCCAGCGACAGCTGCCGCACCGGGGTGTCGACGAACTCGTCGAGGTCGAGCAGCTGGCGGCAGCGTCGCAGCCGGGCGGCGTGGTCGGCTTCGGGCACGTCGAAGACGTGCCGCAGCAGGCGGAACGACTCGCCGAGCGGCAAATCCCACCACAGCGCCGAGCGCTGTCCGAACACGACTCCGATTCGCCGCGTCAGCTTCAGCCGCTGCGGCACCGGCTCCAGGCCCGCCACCCGCACCCGGCCGGATGTGGGGTTGAGGATGCCGGTGAGCATCTTCAGGGTCGTCGACTTCCCGGCGCCGTTGGGGCCGATGTAGCCGATCATCTCCCCCTGCTCGACTGCCAAGTCGACGCCGTCGACGGCCGCGACGACTGTCTTTTCGCGCCGGAGCAGGCCGGCCTTTTTGCGTACGACGAACTCCTTGCGCAGGTCGCGCGCTTCTATCACCGTCGTCATGATCCCGTTCCTTTGTAGTGTCGAATTCCAGCGCGCCACACCAATGCGGCAAGGGTCGCGACCGCCGCGGCGACGACGAACCCGCCCGCGCCGAACCAGGTCGGCATGCCCAGCGGGTCGGGGACTCCCAGAATCGCCAGCGCCGGGTAGTACACGACGAACCCGAATCCGAGCCCGAAGGCGAACACCCTGCGGAACATCCCTTCGTAAACGGTCATCGGGTAGGCGGTGAAATCCTTGCCTCCGTAGGTGAATCCGTTGGCGAACTCGCCGGATTCGATCCACCAGAACGCCACCGAGGCCGTGACGACGAACACCGAGCAGAAGAACACCGCCGCCGCGATCGGGGCGGCGGCAAGCAGGGCGAGGCGCTGCCACGTCCAGTCCACGTCGGCCAGGGACGCCGCGACGCCCAGAATCGCGGCGGAGAAGGCGATCCTGCCGATGCGCCGCAGCTGGAAGTCCACGGCGAGCAGCTGCGGCAGCACGCGTCGCGGCCGAATCAGCATGGCGTCCAGAAGACCGGTGCGCACGTAGAAGCGCAGCCGCTCCACATTGCCCACGGCGATGTCCGCCAGAGAGAACCCGAGGCCGGAGATCGCGGTCATCGTCAGCACCTCGACGACGCCGAACCCGCCAAGCGCCGGGGTGACCCGAAACAGCACGAAGACGGTGACGAAGTCCAAGGCGGTGAATATCGTCTGGCCCGCGACGTCGAAGGCGAACGAGGTGCGGTACTGCGCCTGACTGCGGATCTGCGCGCTCACGAGCTTGCGGTACGCGCGAAGGGTCGAGGTCGTCTCAGCCACCCTGGATCACCAGCTTCCGAGTAGCCCGACGCTGCACCGCGAACGCCAGGGCCAGGCACGCGACGGTCCAGAACGCCTGGACTCCGATGCGAACCAGCTGCCCGGAGACGTCGTCGCGCTCGACGGCCACGTCGGCGGGGAACTGGATGATCGACGGGAACGGCGTGCCGTACTGCAGGAAGGCGGCCAGCCAGTCCGGCAGGAACCCCAGCGGGAAGTACAGCCCGGCGCCGACTCCCGAGGCCAGCACCCACAGCATGTTGGGGCCGCGCACGTCCAGCAGCCAAAACGCCGTGAGATTGATCAGGTAGCGGATGGCGAAACACACCAACACCGCCAGGGTCATGCTGATCAGAAACAGCGGGTACGTCCAGATCTCGCGCGGCCAGTAGAAGGGGAAGACCAGCGCGCCCACGGCGATCGGCGCCGTTAGGCGGATGCACGCGGCGTGGGCGGCGCGTCCCATGTCCGTGGCGAGATACGTCCATACGGGATTCACCGGACGCAGCAGGTCGGCCGTGACCTCGCCGGTGCGCACCTTGTCGGACAGGTCCGTCCAGCCCCACAGCGCCACCACGCCGAGCAGACCCTGCGTGACCCAGGCGTACGTGGACAACTGAGCCCCCGAGTACCCGGCCGCGGCGCCTCCCGCGGCCGCCGCGGTCGCCAGCAGGACGTACGCCCGCAGGAAGCCGAAGACGGTGTTGGTGGCGGTGGCGGCGAAGGTGGCCTGGCGATAGGTGGCGTAGCGACGAAATCCCGCTCGCGACAGCGCGAGCATCATCCGCATGGCGACTCCCGGTTCCACAAAACGACTACAAGACAGCGAGTCCGTACCGGCGGATGGCGATGCTCGTACGTCCAGTGCGCGCCGAGGGACGTTACGTCACATCATCTCGGCTTGGCAAGCCCTTTATTAAACCGTTTTCGGCGCCAGGCACTCGACACGCGGCGTGAACGGCCATGGCAAAGTGTGCGCATGGCGGATGTCGCGGCGGACCTGAGAGAGGCGTTGAATCGCATCTTGGGTCCGTGGCGCGCGGAGACGCTCGACCTGAGCGTCACCGACTACGGGATGCTCGCCGCGATCCGCGACGAGGCCGCGAAGCGCTGGGAGACGGCGGCCAACGACGGCGACCGATCCCGGCTGGCGGGCGTGCGCTCGGTGGTCTTTCGCCTGGCCGGCGACTTGGAGTCCGCGGAGACCGACGCCAAGGCCACGCTCGCCTATGCCGAGAGCGTCGGCACCGACCTGCTGCTGGCGCCGGCGCGGGCGCGTCTGGGTCAGGTGCTGCGGCTGCGCGGCGAGTACGAGCAGGCCGACAAGCTGTACGCCCTCGCCGAGGCCGGGGAGCTCCCCCGCGGCCTCATCGGCCGAGTGCGCGCCGTGGCCGCGCTGTCGTGCATCTCGCAGCGACGCTTCACCGAGGCGCTGCTGCACCTGGAGCGCGCCTCGGAGTTCTCCGGCGACCCGTCGACGACGTCCCTGATGGCTCCGGCGCTTGAGCGGGTGTCCGCCCAGGCCGGCGAGGGGTTCGGGCCGCCGCCGCGCAAGTGGGAGGAGCGGGCGGGCTATCCGGCGCCCCGACGGTTCCAGGACCCCCGCACCGGCAAGTGGGGCTTCATGAACCACGACCGCAAGGTGATCATTCCCGCCGCCTACGCCGCCGCCGGGGAGTTCCGCGGCGGCATCTGCGCGGTCAAGGAGCAGGCGTGGGGCGCCATCCTCTCCACCGGCGCGCAGACGGTGCCGTTCATGTACGACCGGCTCAATACGTCGCTGCCCGACGGGCGCTCGGTGGTCGGATTCGTCGACGGCGTGGCCGTGGTCGACCGCCGGGGCGCCAAGGGTCTTATCAACCGCACCGGCAAGGTCATCCTGCCGCCGCATCACCGCGACATCGTGGTGCATCCGGCCGGCTACGCCGTCGACCACGGATCGGCGACGTGGGGCGCGCACAGCCACCACGGCGAGGAGCTCGTGCCGGCGCGGTTCGACCGCGACGCCGTGCTGCGCAGGCTCGACACTCTCGTCCTGGTCGACGAAGGACCATTGTAACCGGAGCCGGACTCGCAGTGGGAGCGCTCCCAAAAAGGGGGCCAAATCACACTCGACCGCTCGATTCAGGCTCGCGGTTCCGAGTAACGTCGCCGGCATGGAATATCGCCATTTGGGCCGCAGCGGCCTCTACATCAGTCAGATCGTCTACGGCAACTGGCTCACGCACGGCTCCCAAGTAGAGGAGGACGCGGCGAAGGACTGCGTGAACGCCGCCCTCGACGCGGGAATCACCACGTTCGACACCGCGGACTCCTACGCCGGCGGCGCGGCCGAGGAAGTCCTGGGACGCGCCCTGAAGGGGCAGCGCCGCGACGGTTTGGAGATATTCACCAAGACCTACTGGCCCATGGGCGACAACAGGAACGACGGCGGCCTGTCGCGCAAGCGGATCATGGCCGCGATCGACGACTCGCTGCGCCGGCTGCAGACCGACT
>JBOGDN010000488.1:0-2281 GCA_050742995.1 Stackebrandtia sp.
AACAATCCGTCCATCTCCGGAGGCACGGTCGACGAGGTCATGGATCAGCTGAAGAACGTGCTCGAAGAGCTCCGGGAGGCGATGGACTCCGAAGAAGAGCAGCTGGCCGTCGCAATCGACAACACCACAAACGAAGTCCGCGCCTTGATGTCCGGCGACAGCGACAAGGAGAAGGACAGCGACAAGGTGAAGTCGTCCATTCTTCCCCACGAGCCCAACGGCGACGGCGTCACAAACGTCACCAGCGGCAAAACGCCCTCAAAGGACGAGTTCTGGTCAGATTGGTCATAACGCCGACCCGACCGATCCTCTCCACGACCAGCCGACACGCCGAAAAAGGAGCCCCCATGGGACGCGTCGCCGACAAGCTCAACGCGCTGACGGTCGACGTCACCTCTCCCGACGCCGACATCCAAGCGCGCCTCAAAGCCGGGCAGCTCGAACACCTGCGTCTGCGCCCCGGCGCCTACGACTCCTATGCCGAGCGCGACTTGGAGCGTCAGCTGGCGCGAACCGCCGTCCTCCTCTACGTCGGTCACGAACGCGGCGTCCGCCGGGTTCTGGACCAGACCAATCTCCATTTCCCCACCGAGCCCTCCCAGGCTCGAAACGAAGCCCAGCGGCGCTACCTGGAAAAAGAACGCACGATATCGGTGTGCGGGTCCACTCCGCGTGAGCTGGTGCGTTTCAAGATCAACGGGATGGCCGCCTGGCGATGCCGCATCGCCGACGGCGCGCTTCAGGAGTTGACCGAGAGCGCGTTCGTCGCCGAGGTCTGCGCCGCCGCGCGCGACCTGCTGCGAAGAAACAAGTACGAGAAGGCGCTGCTGAAATACGAGTGCTTCGGCGTCAAACCCTGACGCGGTACTCCGTCGTCGGCGTAGCCGACTTAGAACCACGTGTCTTAGGCGGAGGCCTTGCCGGGGGTGTTGGACAGGGAGTGGAGTTTGGCGCGGACGCCGGCGGCGTCGGAGTGGTTGAGTTCGTCGAGGATGTCGAGGGCTTGTCGGCAGCAGGCTTGGGCTTCGTCGAGGTCGCCGAGGTCTCGGTGCACGTCGGCGAGTTTGGACAGCGAGCTGGCCTCGGCCCAGCGGGCGCCGAAGCCTCGGAAGTGTGCGATGGCTTCTCGGTAGCAGGCGGCGGCTTGTCGACAGTCGTCGAGGCCGTGGTGGATGTAGCCGAGGCTGTCCAATGTGATGCCTTGCCCGTGGTCGTCGCCGAGTTCCCTGTAGCCGGCGAGGGCCTGCTCGCAGCAATGCAGCGCCTGCTCGTATTCGCCAAGCTTGGCGTAGTACCAGCCGGCGTTGTTGAGGGCCGACGTGGTTCGGCCTTTATGCCCGGCCGCCTTGAACAGTTCGAGGGCTCGCAGGTTGTAGGCGAGCGCCTCGTCGGGGCGGTCTTCCTGCCCCATGCGTCTTCCCAATTTCACATAGACCTGGCCTTGTCCGGCGAGGTCGTCGAGCTCGACGCACAGGGCCAGCGCCTCGTCGAGATGGGCGTCCCCCTCGGCGAGACGTCCGAGTTCGGCAAGCGCCTGAGATTGTTCAATATGGAGATATGCCTGCGCGGACCGGTCCGACAGCCGCCGGGCGGCTTCCAGCGCGACCTCGTGGTTGGCGACCCAGTCGTGCCAGTGCCCCTGATTGTTGAGGAAGGTGTTCATCGTCCAGGCCAGCTTCCAGGCGTGGACGTCGAATCCGGCGGCCGCGGCGTGGCCGACGATCGCCTGGAGGACCTGGTGTTCGGCGCGGAACCATTCCAACGCCTCCTGATAGGCGGCGGGCGAGGCGACCACGACGCCGGGCTCGCAGTCGGGGACGGGCAGCGAGTCGCGACTGGGGTTGAGGAACCTCTCGGCGGCGATCGCGGAGCGCAGACAATGGTCGAGCAGTCGACGTGTGGCCGCCTGTCGGTCGGCCTCGGCGTCGTGGAGCTCGGCCAGTTCGCCGGCGTAGGCCCGCAGCAGGTCGTGGAAGGCGTAACGGTTCGGCGCGGGCTCGGCGATCAGGTGCGCGTCGACGAGCTCGGAAAGTCGGGCGCGCGCCTGAGACGTCGGGATTGCGGCGAGGCTGGCCGCGGCCGCGATCGAGACGTCGGGGCCGGGGTGCAGACCCAACAGCCGAAACAGCCGAGCGGCTTCGGGACCTATCAGGCGGTAAGACCACGAGAACACCGCCCGCACATTCGTGAACTCGTCGTCGCCTTCGAATGCGTTCAGACCGTCGCGCTCGTCGCGCAGCTGACGCGCCAACGCCCGAAGCGGCGTCTCCGGATTCATCGA
>JBOGDN010000489.1:0-1588 GCA_050742995.1 Stackebrandtia sp.
GCACGGAAGTCTCGGACGGCGACGCCGCTTTTTCCGTCTTTTATCCACATATTCCCAATGATGGATGGATTCTGCACGGGTTTGCGCACAATGGCAGCACCCCCTTCGGCGTCGACAAGCCCGAACCGCGGCCGTCTCGCCGAAACATCGATCGCAAAGGACAACCGATGCATCTTTCATCTGTTTCGCGCAGACGCCGCCTGCTTGGCGGCGGAGCGCTGGTCGCCGCGGCGGCCGTCGCCCTTCCCGTCGTCTCGTCCGTCGCCTTCGCCGACGACGACGGCCCCTCCGCGGCCTTCAGCTGCGACGAAGGCACGGAGCTGCCCGCGCCCGACAAGGCGTTTCGCGTCACCGTCGAGGGCATGGATCCCGGCGGCGAGTACATCGTCGGCGTGTCGTACGAGAAGCGCGAGGGCGCGGAATCGACGTCGTCGTCAGACGTCGACGTCAAGGACCCGACGCCCGACATGAAGCTGCGGGTGTTGCTGTGGCACGACGGCGAGTACACCGAGGTCCCGCCGCCGGAGGGTCTGGACACCTCTGTGGTGTGGGAGTACGAAACCTTCGACGTCAACGCCGAGGGCGTCGTCGTCGGCGCCGCGGTCGAGGAGATCGGCCAAGAGCCGAATCGCCCGTGGGTGCACCGCGACGGCGAGACCACGCTGCTTCCCGGCGTGGAGACCGGCTGGGTCGGCGGGATCAACGCCGCCGGCGACATCGTCGGCGTCCGCACCGACGGCGGCGTGGACCAGCCGGTGATCTGGACCGCCGAGTCCGACTACGAGGAGCTCGTCGAGCTGGGGCTGCCCGAGGGCGCCGGGTCGGCGCAGGCGCGCGACATCGGCGACGACGGCGTGGTGGTCGGCGGGGTCGAGATCGACGGCGTGGAACAGCCCTTCCTCTGGGACTCCGAGGCGGGCGACCTCCTGCCCCGGCATCCGGAGGACGCCGAGAACCTGGACGTCCTGGCGTTGCAGATCCGCGACGGCTGGGTGGCCGGACGCGGGCACTACTCCGACGACGGCACTCCGCTGCGCTGGAACATCGCCAGCGGCAAAGGGGACGCCGAGCGCGGCGAGCTGAACGAGGTCCAAGGCGTCAACGCCGAGGGCTGGACCGCCGGCGTGAAACTCAACGCTCCGGCGATCCAGACCGACGAAGGCGTCGCGAAGCTGGACACCCCCTACGACCAGTTCCACGGCACGGCCAAACGCCTCAGCGACGACGGAGGTCTCGTCGCCGGTTTCGCCGACACCGACGAGATAGACGACCACTTCGACTACAGGATCGTCCGCGCCCTCGTGTGGACCTGCGCACACGGCTGATCTGGCCTATCCCAGAACTATCCGGTCGGCGGCATGATGGGAATCACAGCAGCTGACGAGACGACGAAAACGAAGTCGATTCCACGCCAAGAGGAGCTATGTCCCGCTCGTTGTATTCCAGGTCCCACCTACCTCTGACGAGCGAGGGCGCTTTGGCGCCGGCTGTGGCGTTGCTGCTGCCCGGCAGATCCGATGATGCCGGCCGAGACCTCCGTGGCGGGGGCTCGGCCGGCGCCGCCGACCTCGCCGGCCCAGAACAAGAC
>JBOGDN010000490.1:0-2659 GCA_050742995.1 Stackebrandtia sp.
CGCCAACAGCGGACGCTGCCTGCTGGTGGAGGAGGCGTCGACCGCCGACAACGTGCCCATTGTGCAGGGATCGGTGTCCTGGCACGACCAGTGCGCCGCCGAGCACGAGCGGTGGCGCTGGGTCGGCGGATACGAAGGCCCCGACGGCGAGGGCTTCAAGATCGTCAACTTGCACAGCGGCAAATGCCTGGAGCCCTGGGAAGAAGCCGTCGACGAACCGGGAACGAGACTGGTGCAGGCCCCGTGCCGCGACGCCGACGACGACAGTCAGGTGTGGTCGCGCATCCAGTTCACCACCGACAGCGGCTGGAACTACTACTGGGCGATCCGCAACAAGCGGTCCGACCTGTGCATGGACAACCAGGACGCGACCAAGGCCGGCGAGCTCCTCGTGCAGGAAACCTGCGCCACCGACGGCTCCCAGACACAGCAGTTCCGCACCGACGAGTGACCGCGTCCGGCTTTGTCCGGATTTCTTCGAGGCGCCGACCGCTCGCGCCAGGATCGACGACGCGACCGCCATGCGGCCTCGACCAATCGATCGCTCGCACGATGGAGTGGGTTCAGTGAGCACGGGCCAAGGACAGCTTCCAGAGGGGTTCCGGGAGGAGTACGTACAGTTCGTCGACTATTTCGAGCTGTCTCCCGACGGGAACAAATGCCCCGCGCCCGAATGCGGAGTCCCCGCGCTGCAACGCGTGCAGACGGCGTGGCAGGAGTTCACGCACCTCAGCGGTCCCGACAGCCGCAACGCGCGGATTATCGCCATGCCCCGGCTGACCTATCCCTTCTCCACGTTGAAGCTCGGCGGCATCCTCATGGTCGCCGGCATGCTGCTTGCCTGCTGCACCAGCGGGATGTGGAAATTCGGCGAGGCAGCCGTGGACACGGTCTCTGCTTTGTGGATAGCCGTGGGCGTCGCGGTCGCGCTCATGATCGATCTGGCGATCTTGGACGCCGTGCGCCGGCGCGGCAGCAAGAAAGCCTACGAACAGCTGCGCCATTTGTGGGAGAACACCTGGATCTGCCGTCGGTGCGGACGGCTGTGCGCCGAAAAGCCCGGCTACTGAGACGCGGCGCCGAGACCTGTCCGGTCTTGTCCGGATTCCTTCGGGACCCCGGCCGTTCGCGCCAGGGTGGATTTCGTCGCCGTCGCGGCGACGTCCGCCCTAACCGAGAGGAAGCCGTGGGAGTTCTCGCCGAACGGCTCAACGCGATCAGCGTCAAGGTGATGTCGCCGGACCGCACGGCGCGACTGCACGTCGACGGAGACGGTGAGCGTCTGGAGTTCGCTCCCGGCAGCCTGGAACAGCACACCGAGCAGACGCTGTCGCAGCAGCTCACCGCGCTTTACACCGCCGCGCTGCGGCGGCAGCGAGACGCGCTCGACACGGTCGTCTCCGACACGCTGGCCGAGATGTCGGCCGCCGCCGACGACGAGTCGACGCCCGCCCCACGGCGGGGCGCCGCGCGCGACGCCGCCGCCGAACGGTTCGACCGTCAAGCCGCGGCCTTGACCGCCGAGGGGCGCTCGCCGCGCGGCGACGTCGCCGTCCGCAGGCACGGCGACGAGCGCGTGGAGCTGACGGTGCGCAAAGGCGCCGTCGGCCGGTGGAGCCCGGAACAGCTCGTCGCCGAGGTCCGGGGCGCGCTGAGCGCGGCGGACGCCGACTACCGCCGCGCATACGTCTGGCTGCGTCGCGAACTCCAGAACGACGATGGAGGCGACGCGCGATGAACTCCATGTCCGCCGAAACCGAGATGCTGCGCATCCACGCCTCCAACCGGCTGACCAACGCCTGCGAGGCCGAGGCGATCCGGCGCTACCTGCCGCAGGCGCTGCACATCGACGACGCCGCGTGGGGGACGCTGCCGTTCAGCAAGGACTGGCAGCAGGCGTGGTCCGACGGCGTCCCGATGCGAGAGAAGGAAGCCGAGGCGCTGCGCGACCGGCTGTCGCACACCGCCTCGACGGTGGCGCAGGCCGCCGCCGACTACACGGGCACCGACGTCCAGGCCGCCGCCGACCTCGGCGACGCCGCCTCAGACCTGTCGGGGGTGATGCCCGACGCCGTGGCCCGCACCGCGTCCCCGGGAGGCGACGGCTTCGACGTGGACTTCTCCGGATCCCCGCAAGCCGCCGAGCTGCCCGAGGACCTGCGGCCGGAATCCGGCGACAAGTACGACGGCAAGTCCCTGATGGATGATTTCGCCTCCCAGCACAAGGGCACAATCGAGGAAGCCGAAGGCCTGCTGGAATGCGGCCCCGTCGACTTCGACCTCGACGAGGGGCTCTACAAGCCAAGCGCGTACATGGCGGCGGTCGACAATGTCGACCCCAACCTCATCGACGCGCACGCGGCGACGCTTGGCAAAGCCGCCCGCTGCTATACCTCCGTCAAGGACGACGTCGAAGAGGGCGCGGCGGCGGTGGCCACGACGTGGACGGGAGGCGGCGCCAAGGCCTACTCGCACTACAGCGGCAAGACCACCGGCTTCGTCGACGACATTCACGGTGAGGTCGCCGGCATGCGCGAGCGCGGCGAGAAAGCCGCCGCGGAGCTGGACGGCCTGCTCGACTCGATGCACCACCAGGCGACCCGCGACATCAAAAGCGTCGACGGATCGCGCATCGAGCGGATCAGGCAGGCGGTGGACC
>JBOGDN010000491.1:0-1723 GCA_050742995.1 Stackebrandtia sp.
GTGCGGCACGGCCGCTACGCCCACCGCGGCGCGCTGGCCCGTCACACCGCCGAAGACCGCGAAGCCGTCACGTGGGCCATGGAGGTCGCCGACGCCGCCGGCCTCGCCGCACGACGCGTCGACGAGCTGTCCGGCGGAGAGCGCCAGCGCGCCTGGCTCGCCTGTGTACTGGCGCAACGCGCCGGAGTGCTGCTGCTGGACGAACCCACCACCTACCTCGACCTCAAGCACCAGTTCGACGTTCTGGAGCTGGTGCGCGACCTGACCCGCCGACACGATCTGGCCTGCGGCCTGGTGCTGCACGACCTGGGCCAGGCCGCCTCCTACGCCGACAGCGTCACCGTGCTCGCCGACGGCGGCGTGTTCGCAAGCGGCCCCCCGGAAGAGGTAGTCACCTCGGACGTGGTCGGCGCCGCCTTCGACCTCGACGCGACAGTCCTGCGCGACGGACACGGCGGCGTCGCCGTGCTGCCGCGCCGCACCTGAATCCACACCCACGAGGAGAACCACATGCGCACACCGACCTTTGCGCCGCTTCGCACCGCGGCCGCCGTACTCGTCGCCGCGGCGCTGGCGGCCTCGTCCGCCGCATGCAGCGGCGAGACCGCCGGAGGCGACGACGCCGACGGCGCCTCCGACGGCGAGATCACCCTGGAAGGGGACAACGGCCCCGTCACGCTCGACAAGCCGGCCGTCAAAGTCGCCGCCCTGGAGTGGACCTACGTCGAAGACCTGCTGGCGCTGGGAATCGAGCCGGTGGCCGTCGCCGACGCCGAAGAGTACGAGAAGTGGGTCGGCGCCGGGGACCGCATCCCCGACGACGTCCTCGACGTCGGGACGCGCCAAGAGCCCGACCTGGACCTGCTGCGCACCATCGAGATCGACCTGATCATCACCGACGCCGACCGCGGCCGCGACCTGGTCGAGCAGCTGGAGGAAATCGCCACCACCGTCGCCTACGACTTCTACAGCCACCCCGACGGCCCCTACGAGGGCATGCGCGACGTGACGACGCAGCTGGCCGAGGCCGTCGGCAAGCCCGAAGCCGGACAGCAGATCCTCGACGACCTCGACGCCACCGTCGACAAGGCGCGGCAAGACCTCGCCGACGCCGGCCTCGACGGGGCCGAATACGCCTTCGCGCAGGGCTACAGCGTCGAAGGCGTCCCCGAGCTGCGGCTGTTCACCGACTCCTCGTTGGCCGGCGAGACATTGGCCAAGGCCGGACTCGCCAACACCTGGGAAGGCGAACCCGACGACTTCGGCATGACGACCGTCGGCGTGGAGTCGCTGACCCAGCTGCCAGACGACGTCGAATTCGTCTACGTCGCCCTTGAATCCGACGATCCGTTCGCCGACACCCTGCCCGACAACGACGTGTGGAAGGACCTGGAGTTCGTCAAAGACGACCAAGTCCACGGCACAGACCCGGGCACCTGGGTGTTCGGCGGACCGCTGTCCTGCCAGATGATCATCACCGAGACCGTCGCGGCCCTCACCGCCTGATGCGCGCCGCGACAGCGACGCGCACCCGTCTGCTGCTCGTCGGCGGCCTCGCCGTCGCCGTGCTGACGGTCGTCGCCGCGGTGCACCTGTCCCAGGGCGCGGCCGAAGAGCTCACCGCTTCGGTGCTGTGGGGCAGCCGTGTGCCGCGCACCCTGGCCGGCGTCGTGGCCGGCGTCGGGCTGGGAGTCTCCGGCGCGCTGATCCAGGGCGCCACCCG
>JBOGDN010000492.1:0-4071 GCA_050742995.1 Stackebrandtia sp.
CGGACGGCCCCACCGGCAAGATCGACACCTCGCCGGGCACGCCGCCCCCGCCGGGCGTTCCCACGTCCGGGGCGCCTGGCATGGGCCGTCAGGTTTCCAGCCCGCCGATCTCCGGCAGCCCCTTCTCGTCGGCGCCGACGTCCGGTCACCCGATGTCGGGCAGCCCGTTTTCGGGACCGCCGGCTTCGGGCAGCCCCTTCTCGGGGGTGCCCGCCTCGGGTTCGCCGTTCTCGGGCGCCCCGGTCTCCGGCCGACCCATGTCGTCCGCGCCCGCCTCGGGCACCATCTACGGTCTTCCCAGCCAGGACGACAGCACCGCGGTGGCGCCGGCCGTCGGCCGTCCCGTCGACGCCGTGCGCTCCATGGGCCACCACGCCAGCGGTCGCGCCCTTGAGCTGATGGTCACCCCCGCACCTCCGTCCGGTCTTGTGCTGGGACGCGACGCCGAGCAGAAGCCGATCGTCGCGCCGCTTTTCCGTCCCGACGCGGTCAAAGCCGCGGTGGTCGGCGGCCCGTTCGCCGCGCGCCTTGTGGTGTTCCGGGCCTTGGCGGTTGGCGCCCGCGTGGCGGTGTGCACCACGCGCCCGCAGGTCTGGGAGGGCATGGGCCCGGCGGCCACCGGACGCGACGACCGCCTCGCCGTCTTGCACGGAGACCGCCCGGTCACGGTGGACGCCAACCCGCACTCGCCGGCGCTTTACGTCTACGACGTCGGGGAGCACGGCACCACGACCACGCCGATCCTCGGGCCGTGGCGCACCCAGCTGACGATCCTTCCCAAGCTGACGCTGCACGGCTCCCAGGCGGTCGAAGAGGCGCACCTGAGCATCCTGCAGCGCCTCAGTCCCGAAGAGGCCGGAGCGGCCAAGGCGACGCTTCGCGTCAGCGACGAGACCGTCGGGCTGTTCCAGATGCTCTACGACGACATGTTCGCCATGCTGCGCGTCGGCGCCAAAGAGCGCTACGTGTGGGCCAACGCCACGTCCATCGAGCGGCAGATGTTCGGAGAGCCGACTCGCGGCTAGCGGCTAAGCGCTAATACGTTGAGAGACGCCCCGCCGACCGGCGGGGCGTCTTGCGCGTCGTGGCCCTAGCTCCAGTTGTCCAGGTACGTCTTGGCGACCTCGTGCGCGTACGATTTCACGTCGACGGAGGACACGTCCTCGCCGTACACCGAGACCGTGGTCGTCACGTAGGCGTTGCCGTCGTAGAGGTGCAGCTGATAGCTGGACGAGCTGTCGTCCTCGGCCATCCGAGTAAGCGAGAACGCCGCTTCGCCGACGCCGTCGACCTCGGCGAAGACGTCCGGGCTCTCCTCGTCGGCCTCGAAGGCCTCCTTGTCCCGGGAGTAGCTCTTGGGCGCGCGCGCCTCCAGGTCGTAGACCTCGGCGGTGACCCGGACGTTGACGCCGACGCCTCCCTCGCCGGCCACGTCGTTGGCGACCTCGCAGGTCTGCTCGGACTTGTTGGACTTGTGGTCGGCTTCGTTGGTGAGCTCGGAAAGCTCGCCGGCGACGTCTTCCACCACAGCGGGGTCCAGCGGCTCGCAGGGCTTGTCCAACGCCTCGTACTTCAGCCCGGAACCCGAATCGTCGTCGCCGCCGCGGGAAAACAGCCACATCCCGCCCACGACGAGACCGCCGACCACGGCGATCACCAGGACGAGGACTCCGAGAACCGCCCACGGGGACTTCTTGCGGGCACGCTTGCGAGCCCGGTATTTCGACTTGTCCGCGGAGGTGAGGCGGTCGGGGTCGCTCGGCCATTCGCCGCGGCCCCGCCCGGGCCCGTCGTCGCCGGACCATTCGCTTCGGCCGCCGGGGCCGTCGTCGAAGCCGTCGTCGAGGGACTCGTGCCGGGCCTCCGGCGGCACGTATCCGAGCTTCCCGATCATGCGGGTGCTCTCGTCTTGATCCCACGCCCCGGTGGAGGGTTCGAAGTCGTTGCCGCGCCGCGACGGCTCGGGCGGCGGCTCGCCGCGTCCAGCCGTGGGGACGTCTCGGCTGTGCCTGCCGCGGGGCGTCGGCTCGGGCCGTCCAGGGCCGGGACGCCGGCGAGGTTCGGGGTCGTATGGACGCCTGTCAGTCACGAGACTGCCTTTCTTCGCAATCGTCGACACCGCAGCGTATCGGGCGCGGCGGGGCCGCGCGCCGCGAGGCCGGGGTGCCGGCCGGCAGGCGTGCGGCGGGAAGAGACGACGTGACGGACCCTAAGCCCGCAGCCCGCTTTGCACGTCCTCGACGAGGGTGGTGAGACGCTCTTGGGCCGTGGCCTCGTCGTACGCCATTTCGTCGAAGTACCCCGACATCGAGATCGAGGCGACGAACAGGCCGTCTTGGATCACCACGGCGGCGGCGTAGGTGTCGTCGATCTTCGCGATTCCCTTGTCCCAGTCGCCGGAGATTTCCGTCTCGGTTCCGCTGGCAATGTCTGCCTGGGAGTCGTAGTTGTCGTCCGACTCGGTCTGGTCGGCGGCGATGATCGCGGTGAGGCTCAGGTAAGCGGTCCCGCCGTACTCGGAGCCGTCGATGTCGTAGGTGTAGTAGCAGCTGACGGTTCCGGTGCCCTCTTCGACGTAGTCGCTGTCGAAGCTGTAGTCGTCGTTGGAGTCGAGCGTCAGCCCTTCCTCGAGGTCGCCGGGCGAGAACGAGTCGCAGTAGCCGTCCTTATACGCGTAGTCGCCGGTCTCCTCCTCGGAGCCTCCGCCTCCGCCCCCTCCTCCGCCGCCCTCGTCGTCGGAGTTGGTCACCACGAGGATGACGCCGACGACGACGAGCAGCAGCACCACGCCGGCGGCCACGCCGCCGACGATCCACCCGGCGTTGCCGCCGGACTTCTGCGGCGGCGGCGCGTATCCCGGCGCCGGATAAGGCGCCTGAGGCGGACCGTAGCCGGGGGAGACCGGAAGCCCGGTCATCGGCGCGTTCGGCGGGGGCGGGCCGTATCCGGGCGGCGGAGGCGTCATCTGCGGAGGCGCCGGCGGGCCGCTCGGCGTCTCGAGCGCGTACTGGACGCCTTCGTAAGGGGACCTCTCCTCGACCTCGTCCTCCCGCCGGGGCGGGTCCTGAGGTGCGAACGGCGAGTTGAGGTCGCCGCCGAATGGCGAGTTGACGTCGCCGTTGCCGCTGTTCGGCGGTGTCCCATACGGGCCGGTCATCGCACTTGCTCCTCTGCGTCGGCGGTAAGGCGCTCAGTCGCCGACGGTACCGTCCGCCCGAAAGCGAGCGACCGGCCGGGCGAGCTTAGGCCGCCGACCGGTCGCACAACAGATTCCGTCGGCTGGGAATGCGCTATGCCGCGCACAAAGTCAGGGTCTCCTCGACTGAGTCGGCGAGCATTCCCGGCGGGTCTGAATAGCTCATGTCGCTCGAGGTGGACAGCGTCGCCGAAATCATCGCGTTGCCGTCGAGCACGTACCCCTCGAGAGTCGTGGAGCTGCTGCTGTCGTCCTTCAGGGCGCCTTCGGACCACGCGCCGTCCCACGCGTCGCCCGTCTGGCTGGACTCGTACAGGCTGACCGCCTCTTCCGGGTCCTCGAAGGTCTCGATCTTGATCGTCAAGCTCGTGAAGGCGTATTCGTCGCCCTCCAGCCACCACCAGCAGTAGTTGCTGCTCGAGGTGCCGTAGTCGCCGCCGGAGGCGGAGACGTCTTCCTTCTGCTCCACGCCGCCGTCCAGCCACGCGTCGATGTTGACGTCGTCGCACAGCGAGCCGAGGTACTGGTACGTGCCCCCGTCGCCCGACGTGGCGTCCTCTTCTTCCTCGGCGTTCTCGTCTTCCTTGGAGTCGTCCTTGCCGTCGGACTCGCTTTCGTCCGAGGCGTTCTCGGTGTCGTCGTCGCCGCCGAACACGCCGGTCATGAACAAGGTGCCGACCACGGCCAGCGCGATCACGACCACGCCGATGATTCCGCCGACGATCCACCCGGTGTTGCTGCTCTGCTGCGGCGGCATCGGACCGCCGGGCATCGCGCTGACGGGCTGTCCGTAGCCGGGAGCGCTGACGGGCTGCCCGTAACCGGGAGGCGGGGGCGGCATGCCCGGGACGCCGCTGGCCGGAGCGCTGTAGGGA
>JBOGDN010000493.1:0-5288 GCA_050742995.1 Stackebrandtia sp.
CTCCAACACCGCGCGAAGGAAGTTGCGTCCGATTCGACCCATGCCGTTGACGCCTACGCGAACTGTCACGTGCTTCAACTCCTTAGATAAACAAGGATTGTGTGTGCATATTCGTCGGCGACCCCGCCTTCGCCCCGGATGCCACGTGCTCGACATCCGCGGACAGCGGCAGCCGCCAGCCGGCTTCGTCGCCGAGCATGTGCGACATTAGTCCGGAATGCCGGGGCGCCCGCCACCGGGGCGAGACCCGAGACGTGCGGGTCGAAAGCCCCTGAGACGTCTAAGACACGAGCATCTCGTCGGTTACGGCGGACTCCACCGACGGCACTCCCGTCTGGGCGGCGTGCTTGTTGGCCAGGTTGATCAGCCGCCGGATCCGGCCGGCGATGGCGTCCTTTGTCAGCGGCGGATCGGCCATGGCGCCCAGCTCCTCCAAAGAGGCCTGTCGGTTGGACAGCCGCAGCCTCCCGGCCTCGGCCAGGTGGTCGGGGGCGTCCTCGCCGAGCAGATCCAGCGCGCGGGTCACCTTCGCCGCCGAGGCCACCGCCGCGCGCGCCGAGCGTCGCAGATTGGCGTCGTCGAAGTTGGCAAGCCGGTTGGCGGTGGCGCGCACCTCGCGCCGCACCCGGCGTTCCTCCCAGGCCAGGACGCCGGCGTGCGCGCCAAGCCGCGTCAGCATCGCGCCGATGGCGTCGCCGTCGCGGATCACCACGCGGTCGACTCCGCGGGCGTCGCGGGCCTTCGCGGTGATCCCGAGACGCCGCGCCGCCCCCACCAGCGCAAGCGCCGACTCCGGGCCGGGGCAGGTGATCTCAAGCGAGCTGGAGCGGCCCGGCTCGGTCAGCGAGCCGTGCGCCAGGAAGGCGCCGCGCCAGGCCGCCTCGGTGCAGCACAGGTTTCCGGCCACCACGTGCGCCGGCAGCCCCCGCACCGGGCGTCCGCGGGCGTCGAGCAGGCCGGTCTGCCGCGCCAGCGCCTCGCCTTCGCTGATGACGCGCAGCACGTAGTGGGTGTTGCGGCGCAGCCCGCCGGCGGTGAGGACCTGCATCTCGCTGTCGTAGCCGTAGGCGTCGTGGACGGCCGTGCGCAGCCGACGCGCCACGCTTCCGGCGTCGAGCTCGGCCTCCACGACCAGCGTCCCCGACACCAGGTGGAGTCCGCCGGCGAAGCGGAAGAGCGCGCTCATTTCGGCACGTCGACAGCAGGGCTTTTTTATCTCAATGCGGCTCAACTCGTCTTTGACAGAAGCCGTCATCGCCATGCTGCAAACCCCACCTGTCGTCGTCTACCGAATCACCGGCCCCAGCGCCCGCGCCAACGCCCTCCAGTCGTGGCGGTGTGAATCGCCGGCCACGGCCATCGGCGCCAGTTCCAGGCGCGCCCCCAAAGATTGTGCCGCACGCGCGGTGGGCGCTGGATCTCCGGTGGCCTCGATGTCGGCGAACACGACGTCGACGGCCAGTCGCGGGGCGTAAGCGCGAAGCGCCACAACGTGTTCGGCCGGGGAAAGCCCGTCGGTCTCGGAGTCGCCGGCGAGATTGAGGACGACTGCGCGACGCGCCCGGCTCTCCTCGATCGCGTCGCGCAGTCCCGGCACCAGCAGGTGCGGGATCACGCTGGTGTACCAGGAGCCGGGGCCCAGGACCAGCCAGTCGGCGACCCCGATGGCCTCCACGGCCTGCGGGCAGGCCAGCGGCGCGGCGGGGTCGAGGCGCACGTGTTGGATGACGCCCCGGCTGACGGCGACGTTGTGCTGCCCGCGGACGGTCCTGGACTCTCCGTCGACCTCGACGAGGGCCTCGATGTCCAGCGGGGTCGTGGCCATGGGCAGCACCCGCCCGGGGACGTCGAGCATGCGCGCGGCGGCTTCGAGGGCGGCCACCGGATCGCCGAGGGTCTCCATCAGGCCGGCAAGCACCAGGTTGCCCACGGCGTGGCCGGTCAGATCGTCGTCTCCGCCGAAACGGTGCCCGAAGACGCGCGTCAGGGCGTCGTCGCGCGGGGAAAGGGCGATGAGGGCTTTGCGGAGGTCGCCGGGGGGAATCAGGGGCCGGGTGGCGCGCAGCCGTCCCGAGGAGCCGCCGTCGTCGGCGACGGTGACCACGGCGGTCACGTCGACGTCGAGGGCGCTCAGCGCGCGCAGGCACGCCGCCAGCCCCTTGCCGCCGCCGAAGGCCACGACGCGGGCTGTCACTCCAGCCCCATGTCGCGGTGGTGCGGGTGTGCGGCAAGTCCGTCTGCGCGCAGCCGCGCCGCAAGGGCCTCGGACACGGCGACGCTGCGGTGCTTGCCGCCGGTGCAGCCGACGGCGACGGTGACGTAGCGCTTGCCTTCGCGTTCGAAGCCCGGCGCGGTCGCCGCGATCAGGTCGGCGTACGCCGAGACGAAGTCTTCGGCGCCGGGCTGCTGCAGCACGTACTCGCTGACCTCGGCCTCGGCGCCGGTGTGATCGCGCAGCTCGGGGATCCAGTACGGGTTGGGCAGGAAACGCACGTCCACGACGAAGTCGGCGTCGAGGGGGATGCCGTATTTGAAGCCGAACGACAGCGCGGTGATGCGCAGCCGACGGCTGTCGGCCGGCGAGAACATCTCCTCGACGCGGGCGCGCAGCTGGTTTTCGTTGAGGTGGCTGGTGTCGATGAGCGCGTCGGCGGTGTCGCGGGCGGCGGTCAGCAGGTCGCGTTCGGCGGCGATGCCGTCGAGGATGCGACCTGAGCCCTGCAGCGGGTGGGCGCGGCGGACCTTCTCGTAGCGGCGCACCAGGATGTCGTCTTCGGCGTCGACGAACACCACGCGCGGCTTGAAGCCGCGTTTCTTCAAGTCGGCGACCGCGCCGCCGGGGTCGGCGGTGAAGGCGTGCGAACGCACGTCCACGACCATGGCGGTGCGCCGGGTCGCGTCGCCTGATTCGAAGGCCAGCTCGGCAAGGGTCGTCATCAGCGACTCGGGCAGATTGTCGACGACGTAGTAGCCGACGTTTTCCAAAGCCTTCGCGACCGTGCTGCGGCCGCCGCCGGAGGCTCCGGTGACGATGACCAGGTCCAAATCGGCGCGTTCGCGCGCTCTCGTCGGCGAGTCGGCGATGTCAGGCATCTGCCGAGTATGCCTCTTCAGAATCGGACTGGCCCGCACCGCCCGACCCGTCGACACGCAGCGTGTCGTGTATGACGGCGGCCAGTCGCGGGCCCACGCCCGGGGCTTCGGCGATCTCGGCGACGGTGGCGGCTTTGATCTTCTTCACCGAGCCGAAACGCTTCAGCAGCGCCTTGCGACGGGCCGGGCCGAGACCGGGCACCTCGTCGAGCGCCGAGGCGGTCACGGACTTGCCCCGACGCTTGCGATGCAGCGAGACGGCGAACCGGTGGGCCTCGTCGCGCACCCGCTGCAGCAGGTAGAGGGCCTCTGAGGTGCGCGGCAGGATCACCGGGTGGTCCTCGCCGGGCAGCCACACCTCTTCGAGGCGCTTGGCGAGTCCGCAGACGTTGACGGTGTCGATCTTCAGCTCGGCGAGCACGTCGTCGGCCACGGCGGTCTGCGGGGCGCCGCCGTCGACGACGAGCAGCTGCGGCGCGTAGGCGAAACGGCGGGCCTTGCCGTCGTCGTCCGTGGGCGGCGGGGTCTCGTCCAGTCTCCGCAGCCGCCGGGTCAGCACCTCGCGCATCGCGGAAAGGTCGTCCACGCGTTCGCCCTTGACGACGAAGCGGCGGTACTCCGACTTGCGGGGAAGGCCGTCTTCGAACACGACCATGCTTGCCACCACGTCGCTGCCCTGCATCTGGGAGACGTCGAAGCACTCGATGCGCAAGGGGGCTTCGGGCAGTTCGAGGGCTTCGGCGAGTTCTTCGAGGGCCTTGCTGCGGGCGGTCAGGTCGCCGGCGCGTTTGAGCTTGTGCCGGCCGAGCGCTTCGACGGCGTTGCGCCGGACGGTCTCGGCCAGGACGCGCTTGTCGCCGCGGCGCGGCACCCGCAGACTGACCCTGCCGCCGCGTCTGCCGCCGAGCCACTCCGACAGGGCGTCGGCGTCTTCGGGAAGCGCGGGGACCAGGACTTCGCGCGGCACGTCGGCGCCGGACTGGCCGCCGTAGAACTGGGTGCACAGGCTGTGCACCAGGTCGCCGTCGGAGACGCCTTCGGGGCGGTCGACGATCCAGCCGCGTTCGCCGCGCACCCGGCCGCCGCGGACGTGGAACACCGACACGGCCGCCTGAAGGTCGTCGTCGGCGAAGGCCACCACGTCGGCGTCGACGTCGTCGGCGAGCACCACGACCTGCTTTTCCAGGGCGCGGCGCATCGCGGCGAGGTCGTCGCGCCGGCGTGCGGCGCGCTCGAAGTCCTGCGCTTGCGCGGCCTCGCGCATCTCGGCTTCGATGCGGCGCTCGAACGCGTCGCTGCGTCCGGCCATGAATTCGCAGAATTCGTCGACGACGCGTCGATGTTCGGCGGCGTCGACGCGGCCGACGCACGGCGCGCAGCACTTGTCGATGTCGCCGAGCAGGCACGGACGGCCGATCCTGCCGGCGCGGTTGAACTCGGCCTTGCCGCAGGTGCGGGCGGGGAAGACGCGCAGCAGCAGGTCGAGGGTTTCGCGGATGGCCCAGGCGTGCGAGAACGGCCCGAAGTAGCGCACGCCCTTGCGTTTGTCGCCGCGCATGACCTGCAGCCGGGGGTACTCCTCCCCCACGGTCACCGCCAGGTACGGGTAGCTCTTGTCGTCGCGGTACATGACGTTGAATCGCGGGTCGAACTCCTTGATCCAGGAGTACTCGAGCTGCAGCGCCTCCACCTCGGTGGCCACGACGATCCAGTCGACGCTGCGCGCGGTGTGCACCATCTGACAGGTGCGCGGGTGCAGCCCCTCGGGGTCGGCGAAGTAGGAGTTCAGCCGCGAGCGCAGGCTCTTGGCCTTGCCGACGTACAGAACCCGTCCTTCGGCGTCGCGGAATCGATAGACGCCGGGCTGTTCTGGGATGGAGCCCGGCGCCGGCCGGTACGACAGCCTGCTGCCGGAATTCATTGCCACACCGCCAGGTTAGCGGCCGCCTACGTCATCGACGTCCGGTGCGGACGCGCCTCACCCGGCCGGCGCGGACGCCGGCGGGACGACGAAGCCGGTCGCCGAGATCACGGCTTGGCCAGCGCGGACGCCAGCAGGACGACGAAGCCGATCACCAAGATCACGGCGATGACGATCGTCAACACCACCGCGGGCTCCTGGCTCCACTTCTTCTGCTGCGGCTGCGGCGCGACCTGCATCGGCGGCCGCGGCTGCGGGGCGGCCTGCATGGGCG
>JBOGDN010000494.1:0-2242 GCA_050742995.1 Stackebrandtia sp.
ATGAGGTGTTCCTCGCGCATGGCGCGGAATTCCTCAAGGTCGTCTTTCCAGATCGCCTCGAGGTCGTCGACGTCGGCGCCGTCCTCGATGGCCAGGCGGATGTTCTCGTTTCCGGTGAGCTTGTCGAGCCAGTACTCGCCGTCTCCGTCCTGGTCGCGCCAGCCGTAGTCGGGGTAGAGCCTGCGCTGGTCGACGATCATGGCCAAGCCGGTGCGGATCGGGTCGAAGACGGAGCGGTCGGTCACGCGCACTTCCACGCCGCCGCAGGTCTCTTCGACCCATTTGGAGAACGTCGGCACGAAGTACGCCTCGCGGAACCGCACGCCGGGAAGCTCGCGCGCGTTGAGCGCCTCTTCCCAGGCGTGGTCGATGCCGGGCGCGCCGATGAGGTGGAACGGCAGGGTGGTGCCGCGTCCCTCTGACAGCGCGGTGGCCTCGAACATGCAGGTTCCGGTGTAGAGGATTCCGGTGTCCACTTGAGGCATGTTCGGCGACGGCACCACCCACGGCGCTCCGGTCTCGTCGTGGTACCGGCCGCGACGCCAGCCCTCCATCTCCACCACGGTCAAGTCGACCTGCGTGCCGATGGACTCGGGCAGGAACTCGGCGTTGAACAGCTGGGCAAGCTCGCCGACGCTCATGCCGTGCTTCTGGCTGATCGGCTTCAACCCCACGAACGTCGCGTGCTCGGGGTCGAGCACCGGCCCGTACGCGTCCGCGCCGGAGACCGGGTTGGGGCGGTCGAGCACGACGAACCGCTTGCCGAGGTTGGCCGCGGCCTCCATGGCCAGGTACATCGTCCAGATGTAGGTGTAGAAGCGGGAGCCGATGTCCTGGATGTCGAACACGACGGTGTCGAGGCCGACCTCTTCGAAGAACTCCTCCAGCTTGTCCTTGTCGTTGTAGGCGTTGTAGACGGGGATGCCCGTCTTGGGGTCTTCGAAGTAGTCCTCTCCGTCCCCGGCCTGGGAGGTGCCGCGGAATCCGTGCTCGGGTCCGAAGGCGGCGACGATGTCGACCTTGCCGGACTCGTACATCACATCGACCTCGTGGCGCAGGCTTGGCATCACGCCGGTCGGGTTGGAGACGATGCCGACGGCTTGTCCTTCGAGCTCTTTGAAGTCGTCGTCGACCAGCCTTTCGATTCCAGTGCGCACCGCGCGGGAGGGCTTGGCCGACACAGCGGCGGGAGCGGCGGCGGCCAGGGCCGCCCCGCCGGCGACGGCCACGCCGCCGGCGATGATGTTTCTGCGTTTCATGGGCTTCCTCGTCGTCGCAGGGTTTTCGAACGCGTCACTCGTAGCTCAGGCCGTGCCCGATCTCGTAAAGCGGAACGTCCGGATCGTCGGCGGTGGGAATGGTCACCGGCAGCTTCCCGCTCGGATTGACCTCGGCGAACAAGGTTCTCACCACGGCTTCCAGGGCCGCGCCGCCGTAGGAGTACGCCGCCAGATAGGAGTCGACCTCGGTCATGTGCGCCACGTCGTAGGGCTGGTTCAACGCCACGACCGCGACCGGTTTGCCGGCCTCGCGCAGGGCTTCGGCAAGGGCCAGCTGCCCTTCGTCGTCGCGGGCGTTGTTGACGGTCAACACGACCAGGTCCTTGTCTTCGGCGGCGGCCACCGCCGCGTCGATCGCCTCCTGGTCCGGATCGTCTCCCGTGGAAAGCGCCTCGGCGTCGACGCCGCGCGCGGTCAGGCCGTCGGCCAGCGTCTTCGGGGACGTTTCTCCCCAGCCGGTCACCAGGGCGCTTCCGCTGTCGGCCGACAGGGGAAGCATGCCGTTGTTCTGCACCAGGGTGGTGGAGCGGTCCGCGATGTCCTGGGCGACCTCGAGGTGTTCGGGGACGCCCACGACGTCGTCGATGGCGTCGGGGTCGACGAACGGGTCGGCCACGATGCCGCGGTCGAACTTCAGCCGCAGAATCCGCGTCACGGACTCGTCGATGCGCTCCTCGGTGAGCTCTCCGGAGGCCACGGCGTCGAGCACGGCGTTGTAGGCCACGTCGATGTCGAACGGCATGAGCATCAGGTCAACGCCGGCCTGCAGCGCCCGCACCGGAATCTCCTCGTCGGGGTACATCTGCCGCACGCCCTCCATGCGCAGCGAGTCGGTGACGACCACGCCGTCGTAGCCAAGCTCGCCGCGCAGCAGGTCGGTCATGATCGGCTTGGACAGCGTCGCCGGGTCCCCGGAGTCGTCGAGGGCGGGGAACTGGATGTGCGCGGTCATGATCGAGTCG
>JBOGDN010000495.1:0-10731 GCA_050742995.1 Stackebrandtia sp.
CGGCCACGGGCAGCGGCACGTGGGGCGGCAGCGGCGGCGGGTCCTTGTGCAGGTGGCCGGTGATCGCCGCGCCGGTGTTGGACGAGGAGAACGGCGGCTGCCCGGCCAGACACTCGTAGGCGACGACGCCGAGGGAGTAGACGTCCGCCAATCCGGTGAGGTTGGAGTCCTGCAGCTGTTCGGGAGAGGTGTAGGCCACGGTGCCCATGACCATCCCGGTCTCGGTGAGACCCGCCTCGCCCTTGGCGCGCGCGATTCCGAAGTCGACGAGTTTGGCGTTGCCGTTGTCGTCGATGAGCATGTTGGCGGGCTTGACGTCGCGGTGGATGATCCCGGCCTCGTGCGCGGCGTGCAGCGCTTCGGCCGCGGAGGCGACGATCTTCATCGTGTCGTCGTGGTGCAGCGCCCCCTGCTCCCGCAGGATGCTCGACAGCGACTGTCCCTTGACCAACTCCATGATCAAATAGGACACGGTGCCCTCGGGCGTCTCGTCTTCGCCGTAGTCGTACAGGCTCACGATTCCGGGCGTCTGCAGCGCGGCGACCGCACGCGCCTCCTGTTGGAAACGAGTCCGGAATCGAGCGTTGCCCGAAAGGCCGGAGTGCAGCAGTTTTATGGCCACGACGCGGTCGAGCCGGGTGTCGTGGCCCCGGTAGACGTCGCCCATCCCGCCGCCGTCGAGGTGGTCGTCGATGCGGTACCGGCCCGCCACCATGTCGCCAGGGCGCACGCGTGGTCCTTTCGTAAAAGTTTGGGAGTTGCCGATTATGGCATGGCAAGCTGACGCCTCAGTATGCGCTTGTGTTGGCGCATCGTCACTTTGCAGACGGGAAGACCTAGGACGCGGACGGCTTCGAAACGTCGGCGACCGCGGGTGCGCCGCACCAGCCGGCGAGCTGGTCGCGCAAGGCGGCGCCGTTCCCGTCGTCGCACCAGGCCACGTAGCCGTCGGGACGCACCAGGACCGCACCTGCGCGCGACAAGTCCCCGTGACTGTTGTCGGCGAGCGCGGCGAAGCGCACTCGGTCCCGCCAGCCGTCGACGGCCGAGGCCCCAAGCGCGACGAACCGTCCGCCCCGCAGCACCTCGTACAGCCGTGTCCCGTCGGCGAGGGGCACGTCGGGGGCGCGGGCGCCGACGAGCTTGTGCGCGCCGCGCGGCCTGCGGTAGGCGATGCCGAGGCCGCTGATCTCGCCGAGCACCTTGCGCGCGATCGGCGGGAAACGCAGCGCCGCGGCGCCGATCCAGCCGCGCAGCGCGCGCGTCAGCGGCGATTTGAGCAGGGCGAGCCGGATGAGCGCGCCGCTGCTGCGCAGCACCGCGCGGCCCACGGGGTGACGCTCGGCCTCGTAGTCGTCGAGCAGTTCGGCGGGAGCGCCGCGTTGGACGGCCGCCAGCCGCCAGCTGAGGTTGGCCGCGTCCTGCAGGCCGGTGTTCAAGCCCTGACCGCCCGCGGGCGAGTGGCAGTGCGCGGCGTCGCCGGCGAGAAAGACCCGGCCGACTCGATACCGGGGCGCCTGGCGTTCGTCGCTGTGGAAGCGCGACAGCCAACGCGCCTCGTGCATGCCGTAGTCCGTGCCGAGCACGCGCCGGGTCACGTCGGCGACGTCCTCCAGGCGCACGGGGGCGTCGTCGAGTCGGCGGCGGCGATCCCAGACGGTGAGGCGGTGCCAGCCGTCGCCGAACGGCGCGACAAAGGCGAACCCCTCTCTGTTTCCGGAGCCCGTCAGCACCTGCTCGGGCGGGTCGGCGAGTTTCACGTCGGCGATCATGAGCGACCGCAGCACCGACTTTCCGGGGAACGGCACGCCGACGGCTTCGCGGACCGCGCTGTGCACGCCGTCGGCGGCGATCAGGTAGGAGGAGCGGTAGGTCGTCTCGACGCCGTCGTCCGCGCGCACGGTCGCCGTGACGCCTTCGGCGTCTTGGCGCAGTCCGACGAAGCGCGAGTCGGGGACGACGACGGCGCCGGCGGCCAGCGCCCGGTCGAGCAGCACCCGCTCGACGTTGTACTGCGGATTGACGAGCACGTAGGAGTGGCGGCTGGGCAGCCGCGAGATGTCCAGCCGGACTCGTTCGTAGAGGTTGACGCCGGGGAGCTTCGTCACCGCGGTCTTTTCGACGTCGTCGAGGACGCCTCGGCTGTCGAACAACTCCAGGGTGCGGGCGTGGATCGCGAACGCGCGGGAGAGGTTGGAGATCTTCCCGTCGCGGCGTTCCAGCACGGCGACCGAGACGCCGGCCTCGGCCAGGTCTCCGGCGAGCAGCAGTCCGGTGGGGCCGGCGCCGACGACGACGACGTCGGAGAAGGGTGCGCGAGTGTTCATGGCTTCCGCCGTTCTCTCGAAGACTGTCAACGTACGTTGGCCAACGCTTGTTGACTACGATAACGCCTGGCGGCTAGCATGTCAACGCTTGTTGGCATACGATCGTCGGCATGACTCTCGACCAGGAGCGGCCGCGCTCGGCGGACACCCGCGCCCGCATTCTCGAAGCCGCTCGCGACCACTTCGTGCGCCACGGCTACGACCGGGCGACCATTCGCGGCATCGCCGCCGACGCCCGCATCGACCCGTCGATGGTGATGCGCTATTTCGGCAGCAAAGAGAAGCTGTTCGCCGTCGCCGCGGACATCCGGCTGCGGCTGCCCGACTTCTCCGACGTCCCCGGCGACGAGCTCGGCGCCAGGCTCGTCGGCCACTTCGTCGAGGTGTGGGACGGCGACGCCACGCTCGTGGCGCTGCTGAAGCGCGCCACGGTCGACCCGCCTGCGGCCGAGCGGATGCGGGAGGTCTACGTGACGCAGGTGATCGCCGCCGCCAAGGGACGCTTCCCCGACGAGCGCGAAGCCGCGCTGCGCGCCGGCCTGTGCGCCACCCAGGTTCTGGGCGTGGCGCTGTGCCGGTACGTGCTGCGCTTCCCGCCGACGGCGACCATGGGCAAAGCCGAGCTCGTCGCCTGGTACGGCCCCACGCTGCAGCGCTATCTCACCGCGCCCGCCCCACAGCTGCTTTAAACGTCGTCGGGCTCGCTCCAGACGCCGGTGTCGAAGAACCGCTGCGCGGCGCGGGTGTAGGGCGCGAGGTCGAGGCCCTGGGCGGAGACCCATTCGTCGCTGAAGTAGCTGTGGGTGTAGCGCTCGCCGGAGTCGCACAGCAGGGTCACGACGCTGCCGGTCTCGCCGCGCGAGCGCAGTTCGGAGATCAGCGAGAAGGCCGCGTACAGGTTGGTGCCGGTGGAGCCTCCCAGGCGGCGGCCGAGCAGGCTCGAGGCCGCGCGCAGCACGGCGATCGAGGCGGCGTCGGGCGCCTTCACCATCCGGTCGACGACCGTGGGGATGAAGGACGGCTCGACGCGGGGGCGGCCGATGCCCTCAATGCGGGAGCCCGCGAACACCTCGGCCTGCGAGTCGCCGTCTCGCCAGCCGTCGAAGAAAGCCGAGTTCTCCGGGTCGACGACGCACAGTTTGGTGCAGTGGCGCAGATAGCGGACGTAACGTCCCATTGTGGCGCTCGTGCCTCCCGTGCCGGCGCCCACGACTATCCACTCAGGAATCGGGTGTCGCTCGCGCGACATCTGCTGAAAGATCGACTCGGCGATGTTGTTGTTGCCGCGCCAGTCGGTGGCGCGCTCGGCGTAGGTGAACTGGTCCATGTAGTGGCCGCCCTTTTCGGCGGCAAGGGCGCGCGCGGTCGCCACCGCGTGGCCGGGGTCGTCCACGAGATGGCACGTGCCCCCGTAAAACTCGATCAGCGAGATCTTCTCGGTGCTGGTGGACGCGGGCATGACCGCGATGAAGGGCAGCCCGAGCAGCCGGGCGAAGTACGCCTCGCTGACGGCCGTCGAGCCGCTGGAGGCCTCGATGACGGGCGTCCCCTCGGTGATCCAGCCGTTGCACAGCGCGTAGAGGAAAAGCGAACGCGCCAGCCGGTGCTTCAGGCTGCCGGTGGGGTGCACCGACTCGTCCTTCAGGTACAGGTCGAGGCCGTGGTCGGCGCACAGCGGGAAGGGCAGCAGGTGGGTGTCGGCGCTGCGGTTGGCGTCGGCCTCGACGATCGAGACCGCCTCGTTCACCCAGGCGCGGGTGCGGTCGCAACATCGGTCAAGGGTGTCCACGCCCCGCATCCTATTCCTGTGACGGCGGCCCCGCCTGAGGTCGAGATTCCCACTTCGTCGAAAGCGCGATGGTGGTCCGCGTGCCCCCCACGCCAGGCAACCGGCTCAGCCGGGTCACCAGGTGCTCCAGTTCGGCCATCGTCCCCACGCGCACCTTCAGCAGATACGACTCCTGGCCCGCCAGGAAATAGCACGATTCGACTTCGTCGATGTTCCACAGCGCGTCGGCGACTTCGGCGTACTCGCTGCCGGCCGTCGTGACGATGCCGATCATGGCGGTGATGCCGAGCCCCACCGCTTCGGAGCTGATTTCGGCGCGGTAGCCGGTAATCACTCCGTTGCGCTCGAGCTTCGAAACCCTCTCCTGTACCGAAGGGGACGTCAGTCCAACACGCCTTGCGAGCTCGGCATATGACATCCGGGCGTTTTCTTGAAGTAGCTGTACGATCCGCCGGTCGATATCGTCCATCCGGCGACTCTAACCTGACCGAAAGATGTCGTTGATCACCTGGCGGAACGCCCTGGTTGGTGCTCTAATGGGGGCATACGCGCCCGGTGGGGCGTTCAGTACATTTCAAGGGGTGCTGATGTCATGGACAACGATCGGCTGCTGACACCCGGCGAGGTCGCCGAACTATTTCGGGTCGACCCAAAGACTGTAACGCGCTGGGCCGCATCTGGTCGCATCGGCAGCATCCGGACCCCCGGCGGCCACAGACGATTCCGCGAGTCCGAAGTGCGGGCGCTGCTGCAAGGCGAACTCGGAGAAGTCACGGGTCTCGACTTAGGCCCGTCGCAGTCAATCCCTACGGCAATCCCCTATGGATACTCGATCTCCATTCAGCCCCCCTGAATCGGCCCGCGGGGATCGTCTGAGTCGGCCCCTCTTCCCGTGCCCAGCTCGCCTTTCCAACGGGTGTAAAGAGTGTGCGGCACGCCGACGGCGTCCAGCACCCGGCCCGCGATGAAGTCCACAAGCTGTTGCACGTGCGACGCGCCGGCGTAAAACCCCGGGCTGGCCGGCAGCACCACCGCACCGGCGTCGTGCAGCGTCAACAGATGCGTCAGGTGGCTGCGCGACACCGGAGTCTCCCGCGGCGCCACCACCACCGGTCGCCGCTCCTTGAGGTTGACGTCGGCGGCGCGCTGCAGCAGGTCCTTGCTCAAGCCGATGGCGATTCCGGCGCACGCGGCCGTGCTCGCCGGCACCACGAGCATCCCCTTGGTTTGGTAAGAGCCGCTGGACGGCCCCGCCGCCAGGTCGCCGGCGGGCCAGTAGACCACGTCGGCGTCGCCGATGTCGCGCTCCAGCCACCCGGTCAGGTCGCTCTTCCAGTGCGCGTCGCGAAACGCGCCCCCGGTCTCGTCGAGGATGGTCAGGCGGGCCGCCCGCGACACCACGAGATCCACGGCCTCGCCGGCGTCGAAAAGCGCGGACAACACCGCCTTGGCGTACGGCGTCCCCGACGCGCCAGAAACCCCCACCACCCATGGACAACGCATGGTTCCAGCCTGCCTCACCGCGAATTGAGCGCGTAAACCGCCTGGGAAAGCCCGACGCGAGAAAGCGGAGTTCGGCGGCGCGTGCGCCCGCCCGCAGCGCGGCCGCTGCGTCGCGCGCGGCGACGTCGGGTTGAATGGGCGCGTGTCTGCTGCGAAGTTTCCTTACGCCGACCTCGGCGAGTACCTCTCCGCGCTGGAGCGCGACGGCGACCTGAAACGGGTCTCCGCCCCCGTCGACCCGTCCCTGGAGATCAGCGAGATCACCCAGCGGGTGGTGCGCGACCGCGGCCCGGCCCTGCTGTTCGAGAACCCCACCCGCGGCGAGATGCCCGTGGCGATCAACCTGTTCGCCACGCCCGAGCGCACCGCCAAGGCCCTCGGCGTGGAAAAGCTCGACGACATCGGCGCGCGCATCGGCGAGCTGGTCAAGCCGGAGCTGCCCGTGGGCTTCGCGGGCATTCGCGACGGTCTCGGCAAGCTGATGCAGCTGAAGTCCGTGCCGCCCAAGAAGGTGCGCAGCGCGCCCTGCCAGGAGATCGTCTACAAGGGCGACCAGGTCGACCTGAACCGGCTGCCGGGCCTGCAGACCTGGCCCGGCGACGGCGGCGTCTTCCACAACTTCGGCCTGACGCACACCAAGCACCCCGAGACCGGCAAGCGCAACCTGGGCCTGTATCGCCTGCAGCAGCACGACCACAAGACGCTGGGCATGCACTGGCAGATCCACAAGGACTCCACCGCGCATCACGCCGTGGCCGAGCGGCGCGGCGAGCGGCTGCCCGTGGCCGTGGCGATCGGACCCGACCCGGTGGTCTGCTACGCCGCCGGGGCGCCGCTGCCCGGCGACATCGACGAGTACCTGTTCGCCGGGTTCCTGCGCGGCGAGCGCGTGGAGATGGTCGACTGCGTCACCGTGCCGCTGCAGGCGCCCGCCAACTCCCAGATCGTCCTCGAGGGCTACGTCGAGCCCGGCGAGCGCCGCAACGAGGGCCCCTTCGGCGACCACACCGGCTTCTACACCCCGGTGGAGCCGTTCCCGGTGCTGCACGTCGAGGCCATGACCATGCGCGGCGAGCCGATCTACCACTCGATCGTCACGTCGAAGCCGCCGCAGGAGGACTTCGGGCTCGGCAAGGCCACCGAACGGATCTTCCTGCCGCTGCTGAAAATGCTGATCCCCGACATCGTCGACTACAACATGCCCGAGCCGGGCGTCTTCCACAACTGCCTCGTCGTGTCGATCGACAAGCGCTACCCCAAGCACGCCCAGAAGGTCATGAGCGCCATCTGGGGCGCGCACATGCTCGGCATGGCCAAGCTCATCGTGATCGTGGACGCCGACTGCGACGTCCACGACCTCAACGAGGTCGCCTGGCGCGCGTTCGGCAACGTCGACTACAGCCACGACCTCGTCGTCAACTCCGGGCCCGTCGACCACCTCGACCACGCCTCTTACCAGCAGTTCTGGGGCGGCAAGGCCGGCGTAGACGCCACGCGCAAACTCCCGTCGGAGGGTTACGCGCGAGGCTGGCCGGACGAGGCCGCCATGACCTTCGACGTCAAAGCCACGGTGGACAAACGCTGGGCGGAGTACGGGCTGTGAGCGGCGGAGGCGGCGGCCGCGTCCGCGCGTTCCTGCGGCTCGTGGCCGTCGAGCACTCGGTGTTCGCGCTGCCGTTCGCGTACCTGTCGGCGCTGACGGCGATGTATCTGGAGGCCGAGGGCGGCTGGTTTGCCTACGCGCCCGCCGAGAAGGCCTCGGGCTGGGTGCGGTGGGACGTGCTTGGGCTGGTCACCGTCGCGATGGTCGCCGCGCGCACCTTCGCCATGGCCGCCAACCGGATCATCGACCGGCACGTGGACGCGCGCAACCCCCGCACCGCTGGCCGCGAACTGGTCACCGGAGCGGTGAGTCTGCGCACCGCCTACGTCGGCAGCGCCGTGGCGTTGGCGGTGTTCTTCGTCGCCGCCGGACTCCTGAACCCGCTGTGTCTCGTCCTGTCGCCGCTGGCCGTGGCCCCGATGGTGATCTATCCGTACGGCAAGCGGTTCACCGACTTCCCGCACGCGATCCTGGCCGCGGCTCAGGCGGTGGCGCCGGCGGGCGCGTGGCTGGCGGTCACCGGGACCTTCGACGGCGCGGGGCCGGCGATCGTGCTCGGCGTCGCCGTCGGGTTGTGGATCGGCGGCTTCGACCTGATCTACGCCTGCATGGACGCCGAGACCGACCGGACGATCGGGGTGCGGTCCTTTCCGGCGCGATTCGGAGTGGCCGCCGCGCTGCACACGTCCACCGCCGCGCATGTGGTCACCTTCGGCCTTTTCGCGTGGTTCGGGGCGCTGACGGGATTCGGCTGGCTCTTCTGGGTCGGGCTGGCGCTGACCGCGGCCGCCTTCGTCTACGAGCACTCCATCGTCAAGCCGAGCGACCTCTCCCGCGTCAACCGGGCGTTCTTCACGGCCAACGGCTTCGTCGGGATCGCGCTTTTCGGGTTCTCCCTGGCCGACTTGCTCCTGAGATGACAATCGGCCCCGATCCGCTCGATCGGGGCCGTTCGCTTCGCGCGGCGTCGCTACTCCGCGGGTTCTTCTTCGAAACCGAATCCGATGTCGGGGCACTGCTCGCCGATGAGGGTGTTGGAGCTCTCGTACTGGTCGAGCTGCTCCTGAGAGGCTTCGCCGTCGCCGGCTTCGTGGGCGAGCGCGGCGGCGGCGACCTCGCCGAACGCGGCGACCGCGGTTCCCAGCTCCGCGTCTTCGAAGTCGGGGCCCTTTTCGACCATCCACGCGGTCAGCGCCTCGAGGCTTTCCGCCTCGAACTCCGAAATCGGCGAGGTGGCGTCGGGGGCGTTGGCGTTGACCTGCTCCGCCAGGTCGTCGCAGTCCAGCCCGGGCGGGGGAACCTCCGCGCTGGCCGCCTCGCCGGACGGGGACTCGCCGGGGCCCGCGCAGGCGGCCAGACCGAGAGCGAGCGTTCCGGCGGCGAGCGCGGCGACGCCACGCCGTGCAAAGTGGTACATGGGTTCCTTCTGGCTTCGAGGGAGTTTCAAGCCCTGAACGATAACCGATTGCCGGCCTTGCGTCGGCGCCCTGTCCGTCAGCAGCGGTCCCGGGGCGGGAGGCCTGCGGCGTCGGTTTCGCGGTCGCGGTAGGCGGCCTCGGCGAAAGAGATGAAACGTTCCACATCGGCGTGGTTGGACGCGAGGCCGAACGACACGCGGACGGCGCCCGCGGACGGCAGGCCGATCAGGTCCAGGTATTCGTCCAGGGACGCGTTCCGGGTCTGCTTCAGCGGGCGGAGGTCGGCCAAGTGCAGGCCGAACGCGTCCTCTCCCACGCCGGGGTTGCAGAAGCAGCCGGTGCGCAGGGACACCCGCGCGGCCGACGCCTCCGCCGCCACCAGGCGTTCGTCGACCACCCGGCCGGTGCGGTCGAGGAAGTTGAACGCCACGGCGCCGCCCCGGCAGCGGGTGTCCAGCGGCCCGTACACCCGCGCCAGCGGGCTGCCGTCGCTGTGCCGCAGGCCGGTCAGCAGGTCGAGGAACCACCCGACGAGACAGCGGACGCGGGTCCCGACCAGGTCTACGCCGATTCCGGCGAGCCAGTCGAGGCCGAAGTGGACGTCTGGGATGGACAGGAAGTTGACCGTGCCGTCCTCGAACGCGATTTCGTCCGGCGCCATGGTGTGCCACGGCATGCCGACGCTCACCGCCTGGATGGTGCCGCCGGAGAACCACGGGCGGACCAGCCGGGACAGCGCCGCCCTTCGCGCGACGAGGCAGCCGACGCCGGTCGGGTAGCCGAACAGCTTGTACCAGCTGACGATTGTGAAATCGGGGTGCACCTCGGCGAGGTCCAGCCGGCTGGTCGGCAGGTACGCGGCCGCGTCCAGCAGCACGTCGTACCCCATGCTCTGCGCGAGATCGATCCACTCCAGCGGATGCCGCACGCCGCTGAAGTTGCTCTGCGCCGGGTACGCGAACAGTCCCCGCCGGCCGTGCGACAGCGCGTCGGTCAGCACCCCGGAGTCGACGCGCAACTCCGGCGCCTCGGTCGGCACGTAGGCGGTCCGCGCGTGCCCGCGCCGGGCGAACTCCCGCAACCCGTTGACCGAGTTGTGGTTGTCGAAGGTGAGGACCAGGCGGTTGCGGCGGGAGAACGGGTAGGCCTCGCCGACGAGGCGGGCCGCGCCGGTCGCGTTCGCGGTGAAGATCGCGGCATACTCGGCGGGGTCGGCGTTGAAGTGCGCCAGCACTCGGCGGCGGGTCGCCTCCACCAGCTCGGTCGCGGCCTCGCTGGTCGGGTTGACCGAGTGCGGGTTGCCGAACAGCGTGCGGCGCAGGCGTTCGTCGTGCGCGCGGTGCTGTGCCCGGGCGGCGAGACCGGCGCCGACGTAGTCCAGGTAGACGTGGTCCTGTTCGTCGAGGTAGCCGTACTCGGTCGCACGCAGGTCGTCGAGCTTGCCGGTCTCGGCGTACTCGGGGTAGCGCACGGTGATCGGGGTCATCTCGCCGGGCCCGCCTTGCGCCGCAATACGAACAGCGCCGCGGCGGCGAACAGCGCAGCGAAGCCCGCCAGCAGCAACCAGTGTGTCCACAGCGGATGATCGAAGCTGTCCTCGTAGGATGCCAGCAGCGGCGGGCCGAGCGGCGAGGCGCCGTCCCGCCACAGTGCGGGCAGGCCGGTGGTGTGGCCGAGCGCTTCGAACGCCCACCGGTTGCTCATCGCGTAGCTGAACCAGCGCCCCACGTCGGCCATCACCGGCACGGGCAGGAACGCGCCGACGAACAACACCTGCGGGAAGCTCAGCATCGGCAACGTCAGCGCCGCCTGAGACGGGTTGCCGACCGACGCGGCCGCGAGCAGGCCGAGGGCGAGCGCGCACACCGAGGCGAGCACGACGGTGCCGAACAACGCCGCGTCGTCGGCGAGCGGCAGGTCGGGCAGCCGGTCGGTGACCGAAAGCAGGCCGAGCAGCAGCGCGTCCACAAGGCACAGCAACGGCAGCACGGCAGTCACTTTGGACAACAGGTAGGGAGGCAGCCGCAGCCCGGCGCGGCGCTCCCGCCGCAGGATCGCGAACTCGTCGCAGATCTGGGCGAGCCCGTAGGT
>JBOGDN010000496.1:0-1761 GCA_050742995.1 Stackebrandtia sp.
CCCTTCAGCAGCCCGTGCAGGTATCCGGCGGCGAAGGCGTCGCCGGCACCGACGGGATCGACCACGTCCACCTTCGGGGCCGGCACGAACACGCCGTCGGAGGTCCCCTCGTACACGGTCGCGCCGACGTTGGCGTCCTTGACCACCAGCGTGGCCGGACCGGGCAGGAAGACGCGCACGTCGTCGGCGCTGCGCGCCCCCCACAGCATCTGCGCCTCGTCGCGTCCGACGAACACCAGGTCGGCGGCGCCGGCCAGCGCCGAAAGCACCGACCTGGCGGTTTCCGGCGGCCACAGGCTCGGCCGGTAGTTGACGTCGAAACTCATCAAGACGTCGGCGAGGGGGCGCTCCATCAGCGCGTGGACCATCATGTCCATGCACGCGTCCGAAAGCGCGGCGGTGACGCCGGTGAGGTGGACCGCGCGGGTGACCGGGAAGTTGTCCAACACCGAACGACTCATGGTCGACGCCGCCGAGGCGTGCCGGTAGTAGTAGACGGCGACGCCGTTGCCGCGAGGCTCCTTGAAGTAGACGCCGGTCGGCGCGGACTTGTCGACCTCGATCATGCTGACGTCGACGCCGACTCCGCGCAGCTGCTTGCGGATCAGCTCGCCGAAGGGGTCGGCGCCGATGCGTCCGCGCCACGCCGACCGCGAGCCGAGCAGCGCCACGTAGGCCGCGACGTTGGACTCGGCGCCCGCCGTGCTCAAGCGCAGGTTTCTGCCGTCCAGCAGCGGCGCCGGAGGATCCGACGCCACCAACACCATCGACTCGCCCACGGTGATGACGTCGTAGGTCTGAGGCGGGACGGCGGCGAAATTCATCGGAAGACTCCTGGCTCGGAGGGCAGCCACGCCGAGGTGCGCAACGTGAGCACCTTACCGAACCCGCCGAACGCCCACATTTGACGTTGACGCCTTGCTGCCGAGGCGGCGCCTCACCGTCGCCTACGGCCGGTTCCGCGCGTGGGCGACGCCGCGGACGGGTCCTCGGGCCAGGCGTGCTTCGGGTAGCGTCCGCGCAGCTCAGCGCGCACCTGCGGATACCCGTTGCGCCAGAACGACTCCAGGTCTGACGTCACCGCGGCCGGACGTCCCGCCGGAGACAGCAGGTGCACCACCACCGGGGTGCGGCCGTCGGCCACGCGCGGCGTGCGCGTCCAGCCGAAGCACTCCTGCACTTTCGCCGCCAGGACCGGGGCGTGCGGGTCGGAGTAGTCAAGCCGGATCTTCGAGCCGCTTGGCACGGCGAGCCGCTCCGGGGCGAGGCGGTCGAGTTCGGCGGCCTGTCTCCAGTCCAGCAGCCGGCGCAGCGCCGCCACGGTGTTTATCCGCGCCAGGTCGGCGCGTCGCCGCGCCTTGGCCAGGTCCGGCCCCAGCCATTGCGGCAGACTTTGCAGCAGCGTCTCGTCGTCGACGCGCGGCCACGGTTCGCCGAGGGTCTCGCGGCAAAACGCCAGCCGCTGTCGCAGGGCCGTCGCCTCGCGGCCGAAGTCGAGCAGGCCGAGGCCTTCGGCGCGGATCCCGTCGCGCAGGGCGGCGGCGATCTCGCCCGGGGCGGGGCGCGCGGCCGGCCGCTCCTCCACGACGATCGCGCCAAGCCGGACGACCTCGCGGGCGGCCACGTCGCCGTCGACCCAGCCGACCTCGCGTTCGCGCCGCAGCAGCGACGCGCCGATCTCGCGGGCGACGGCGCCGTCCAGGGCGGCGGCGAGACGGACGCGGGCCTCGGGGGCGCCGGGCTGGCGGTCGGCGTCGGCGA
>JBOGDN010000497.1:0-4801 GCA_050742995.1 Stackebrandtia sp.
GAATCGGGGGATTCGCCTCGGCGCGCAGCAGTTCGGCCGCGCCGAGCCGCAGCGCCAACGCGTACGACCAGGATTCGCCGTGGCTGGCGTAGCCCTTGGCGGGGTGGTCGCCCAGCCGCAGCTGCAGGTCGTCCCGGTGCGGTCCGACCAGCGTCACGCCGCGTTCGATCTCGCGGCCGCGCGCCGACGCCAGCGCGGCCGAAATGCGCGCCGCCAGCAGCGACCGGTCGGCGCTCACCGGCTCGTGCTCGGCGAGCGCGGTGCGGTAGACCAGCTGCGGACGTCCCCGTCCGGCGCTGACCGCGTCGTAGGCCTTGACGACATAGGGCGCGTATTCGTCGACCAGTCGCAGCCTCCCGGCGAGCAGGTCGGCGCCGTGCTCGGCCAGGTGGGCGTCCCACACGTCGAGGGTGTGCAGATCGCCGCCGCGCCCGCCGCTCTTGCGCGCCAGATAGGCGGTGCGCAGCAGGGCGTTGCGCTGCTTGACGACCCGGTCGTAGTCGGCGCGCACGCCGGCGAACCGGGGGTGCCGCGCGGTGAGCAGCTCGTCGAGGAGACGGCGGCGCTGCTCGGGTTCGCCTCGGACCAGCCCGAGGTCTTCGGGGGCGAAGACGACGGCGTTGAGCACGCCGGAGAGGTCGCGGGCGCGCGGCAGGGCCGAGCGGTTGAGTTTGGCGCGGTTGGCCTTGCCGGGAGTCAGCGTCAGCTCGGCGAGCAGCTCCCGTCCTTCGTTGACGACCGCGGCGCGTATGACGGCGCTGGTCGCGCCGTCGCGCACCAGGGGAGCGTCGGAGGCCACACGGTGACTTGATCCGAAAGCCAGGTAGCCGAGCGACTCGATGAGGTTGGTCTTGCCGTGGCCGTTGGGGCCCACCAGGACGCTTGGGCCCTCGGGCAGCGTGACGTCGACGTGGGCGTAGGAGCGAAAGTCGGTCAGCTCGACACGCCGCACGTACATGAGTCGCCTCCTTCCTGCGAGGTAACGCGCGGAGACAAAAGTTCTGCCTCGCGCCTGCGAGCGGAAGAACGAGCCTCCGCGTTCCTTGGCCTGTCGATCAGTTATATCCGAGCGGCCCGACGCCGCCGTCGGTCAAGACGAGTCGTCCTGCCCTTTCACCGCGTGCCCCCCGAACTGGTTGCGCAGCGCCGCCACCGCTTTCATCGTCGGGGAGTCGTCCTGTCGCGAGGCGAACCGGGCGTACAGGGAGGCGGCGATGGCGTGCAGCGGCACCGCAAGGCGGATGGACTCCTCGACCGTCCAGCGGCCTTCCCCGGAGTCGGAGGCGTAGCCGACGAGCTTCTCCAGCTCCGGGTCCTCGTCGAGCGCGCGGTCGAGCAGGTCGAGCAGCCACGACCGCACCACGGTGCCCTCGCGCCAGGACTTCACCACCGCGGGCACGTCGTCGACGACCTCGCTGGCGGACAGCAGCTCGTAGCCTTCGGCGTAGGCCTGCATCAGGCCGTACTCGATTCCGTTGTGGACCATCTTGGAGTAGTGCCCGGCGCCCACGCCGCCGGCGTGCACGAACCCGAACTCGCCGGGCGGCTTCAGCGCCTCGAAGACCGGCGTCAGCCGCTCGACGTGCTCGCGGTCTCCGCCGACCATGAGGGCGTAGCCGTTTTCGGCTCCCCACACGCCCCCGGACACGCCGGCGTCGACGTAGCCGACACCGCTGGCCGACAGCAGCTCGGCGTGGACGGCGTCGTCGGTGTACCGGGAGTTGCCGCCGTCGACGACGACGTCTCCTTCGCTGAGCAGATCGGCCAGCGCGCGAACCACGGCGCGGGTGGGATCGCCGGACGGCACCATCACCCACACCGCCCGCGGCACGCGCAGCCGCGAGACCAAGTCGGGCAAGTCGGCGGCGTCGGACAGCGAGGCGTCGGCGTCGTAGCCGATCACCTCGTGCCCGGCCTTGCTCAGCCGGGCGCGCATGTTGCCGCCCATCTTGCCGAGACCGATCATGCCCAGCTGCATGGAAGCTCCTTAACGCGTGTGGACGTGCCGGTCCTAGCTTTCGAAACGCAGCGGCTGCAGCAGGTACTTGTAGCCGCCGAAGTCGGCGTCGTCGTCTCCCTCGGCCGCGGCGGCGCCGCTGAGCACGACGCCCTTGCCGGGCTCGGTGAACGAGAACACCGCGGTCGGGGCGTTGACGGCGACGAGACCGTCCAAAAGGTACTGGGCGTTGAACGCCACCTTCCGCGCTTCGCCGGAGCAGTCGCAGTCCAGCGCCTCGGAGGCCTTCGCGTCTTCGGAGCCGCCGGCCTCCACGACAAGACCGTCGCCGTCGAAGTTCAGGCGCAGCTGCGAGTTGCGTTCGGCGACAAGCGCGACGCGTCGGGCCACGGAGGACAGCTCGGCGGCGTCGACGCGCATCTCCGCGGTGTACGCCGTCGAAAGCAGCGACCGCAGCGGCGGGAGCTGACCGTCGAGAACCCGGCTGGTGGTGCGGCGCTCGGCGGCTTCGAAGCCGATCATGCCCACGCCGCCGGCCTCGGACGACGGAAGGGCGATCGTCACGTCGCCGCCGCGCGCGCCCAGCGCCTTGGCGGTGTCGGACAGCGCCTTTGCCGGGACCAATGTGTTCACCGAGATGTCGTTGTCGTCGGGACGCCACGGCAGGTCCCGAATAGCGGCGCGGTAGCGGTCGGTGGCCAGCAGCGAAAGCGTGGTTCCGGTGAACTCCAGCTGGATGCCGGTCATGGTGGGCAGGGTGTCGTCCTTGCCCGCGGCCACGGCGGTCTGCGCCACGGCGGTGGCCAGCGCCGCCGCGTCGACGGTGCCGGCCGAGCCGGGCATCTCCGGGAGGGCGGGGTAGTCCTCCACCGGCATCGTGGGAAGCGTGAAGCGGGCGCTGCCGCAGGTCAGCTCGATGTGGCTGCCTTCGGCGGCCAGGTCGACGGGCTTGGCGGGCAGCGCCTTGACGATTTCGGACAGCAGTTTCCCCGAGACAAGAGCGGTCCCGGAGGCTTCGGAGGCGACGTCGACGGTGACCTGGCTTGAGACTTCGTAGTCGAAGCCGGAAAGCGTCAGACGACCTTCGGAGACGGTGAGCAGCGCGCCGGCAAGCACCGGAACGGACGGCCGGACCGGCAGACTCTTCGCGGTCCAGGTGACCGCGTCGGCGAGCGCGTCGCGGTCGACTCGAAGTTTCATGGGTCTCTCCTTCGCATGCCCCTCGATGAGATCACCATGCTGCCACGTGCCGTCGGCGAGGGTGCGTCGGATCGGCGAACGAAGTGAGCCGATCAAGAAAGCTCAGCGGGGAAGTTGAAGCTGGCGTCAGCCAGCCGACTTATCCACACCGCAACCAATAAAAGGTTTCCCTGATAGGTAAATACCGTAGTCGTGTTGAGTGCTGTGGAAACTGTGGAAAACAGCTGTTTGTGCTGGTAAGAGCGTTTTGGGCCTGTGGAGCGGCTGTGGAGACGGCTGTGAACAACCGGCGGTTTTTCCACAGGCGAGCGCTTTGTCGAATGTTTTCCACACTCGTTCACAGGTTCGTCCACAGGTTATCCCCAGTTTGTTCACACGTTTTCCACACCCGTTGGGAACAGCGGGATCTGACTGTCCACAGGTTGTCCACACAGATTCCACAGATATTCGGGGTTGTTCACAGCCGTTCCACAGGGTTATGCACAGCTCCTGTGGACAACTTTTTTTATTTGGCCCCGGGATTGTGCTGTTTGAGCCGGTTGGTGAGCTCGGCGATCTGGGTGTAGAGCGAACGCTTCTCGGCCATCTGCTTGCGGATCTTGCGGTCGGCGTACATGACCGTGGTGTGGTCGCGGCCGCCGAACGCCTGGCCGATGCGCGGCAGGGACAGGTCGGTGAGCTCGCGGCACAGGTACATGGCGACCTGACGGGCGTTGGCAAGCACCCGAGACCGCGAGTGGCCGCGCAGGTCGGCGTCGGTGACTCCGAAGTAGTCGGCGGTGGCGGCCATGATGCCTTCGACGGTGACGTCGGGGCTTTCGCCTTCGGGGATGAAGTCGCGCAGCACCTCGTTGGCCAGCGCGAGGTCCACGGGCTTCCTCGTGAGGTTGGAGTAGGCGGTGACCCGGATGAGTGCGCCCTCGAGCTCGCGAATCGAGTGGTGGATGCGGCTGGCGATGAACTCGAGCGAGTCGGTGGGCACGTCGAGCCGGTCCTGGGCGGCCTTCTTGCGAAGGATCGCGATCCGGGTCTCCAGATCGGGCGGCTGGATGTCGGCGAGCAGGCCCCACTCGAATCGGGTGCGAAGTCGATCCTCGAGAGTGGACAGATCTTTGGGCGACCGGTCCGAGGTGATCACCAGCTGCTTGTTCGCGTTGTGGAGCGTGTTGAAGGTGTGGAAGAACTCCTCCTGGGTGCGCTCGGCCCGTTCCAGGAACTGGATGTCGTCGATGAGCAGAATGTCGACGTCGCGATAGCGGCGCTGGAAGGCCTGGCGCTTGTCGTCGCGCAGCGAGTTGATGAAGTCGTTGGTGAACTCCTCGGTCGACACGTACCTCACCGACCGGGCGTTGCCGATGCTCTGCGCGTAGCCGCCGATGGCGTGCAGCAGGTGCGTCTTGCCGAGACCGGAGTCGCCGTAGATGAACAAGGGGTTGTAGGCCTCGGCCGGCGACTCGGCCACGGCGATGGACGCGGCATGGGCGAACCGGTTCGAGGAGCCGACGACGAAGGTGTCAAAGCTGTACTTGGGGTTGAGGCGGCTCGTCGACGCCGGAGCGGTCCTGGGTTCGGCCGGGTGCGGGGCGCCGGTGCGTTCGGGCGCCGGGTCGTCGGCCGGCGGCGGCGAGACGGCCGGGGCCGCGC
>JBOGDN010000498.1:0-4677 GCA_050742995.1 Stackebrandtia sp.
CGTCCGGCCAGCGCAGCAGCAGTGCGGCCGCGTCCTCGGATCGGGTGTCGCGCACCGCGCGGACGGCGCGCTCGGCGGCCGCCGCCTGGACGCCCTCGCCCAGCACCGCGTCCAGCAGCTCCACGCCGTGCAGCCCGACCGACACCAAGGTCCCCCCGCCGACTGCCGGGTCGTCCTGCCAGCGCCGTTCCGGCCGCAGAAACATCGAGATGTCGTGGCGCACCACGGCTCGCGCCAGCACCGGGACGGCCGACTCCAGCTCGGCGGCCAGCGCACGCACGGCCGGGGCGAACCGCAGCACCGAGGCGGTGAAGAAGCGGTCCTCGCGGCCGCGCACGGCCTTGTCGAGCGCTTCGAGCTGGGCGGGAGTCGCCGCCACGACCTTGTTGGCGAAGCACGGCACGCCGGCGTCGAGCACGGCGGCGACCACGCCCGCGACCTCGGCCGGTCTCAGCGTCGCCACGACCGCGTCGGGACGCCGCGCCAACAGCGCCGGCAGCGAGTCGACGGCCAGGCAGTCGCAGTCACGCCGAAACGCCTCCAGCCGCGTCGGATCGTCCGACCACGCCACGACGTCCTCGACGCCCTGCGCGCGCGCCGTCGCGGCGTCGGTGAACGGATGCGAGTGGGCCAGCCCGGCGAAACCGATACGCATGCCGCCGAGTATGTCGCGCCCTTTGACCTCGGGCAATTGAGGACCGGACCGCAAGGCCGAAGCGGAGGGAACGGCTAGACTCCCAGCATGTCCGACGATTGTTGCGGCGCCCGATGATCCGGCCGGCCATCGGCGTGATGGGGCCCGCCGATCTCGTCGATCCCGTCGCCGCGACGGCCGAGGAGACCGGGCGCGCCCCGGTGACGCGCATTCCCTACCGGCACGAGGCTGAGGCGCCGCGGCTCGTCGAGCGGCATCGCGACGAAGTGGACGCCTGGCTGTTCACCGGGATCGTCCCGCACACGATCGCGGAGTCGGAGAAGGTGCTGGACCGTCCCGCCGAGCACGTGTCCTACAGCGGCGTCACACTGTTGAGCGTGATCGTGCGGCTGCTGTCCAAGGGTCGCGCGGTGCGGGCGCTGAGCGTGGACACTCTGGACGCGAACGAGGTGCGCGAGACGCTGCGCGCCGCCGGCTTGACCGAGACCGAATGCGACGTCCTGAAATACCGAAACGGACAGACCAGCCGGCAGGTGGTCGACTTCCACCGCGAGGCGCACGAAAGGTTCGGACCCGACGCCACGGCGCTGGTGTGTCTGGGATCGGCGTATGCGGCGCTGCGCGAGGAGATCCACGCGGTGCGCGTGGCGCCCTCGCGCCGGGACGTCAGGGAGGCCGTGGAATCGCTGCTGCTGAAGGCGCAGAGCCGCCACTACTCCGACGCGCAGGTGGCGGTCGGCTTCGCCGCGGTCGACGGCGACCGCGCAATTCTCGACCCGCTGCTTGGCGAGCTTGGCGCGAGCAGCTTCGCGCTCGACGACGGCCGCGTCGCCTTCGTCACGACCAGGGGTCCGCTGTGGTCGGCGACTCGAGAGTTCACCCGGCTGCCGCGCCTGGCCGCGTTGGCGGAGGCCGCGCGGGCGGTCCACATCGGGATCGGCATCGGCCGCTCCGCCGCCGAGGCCGAGGCGCTGGCGCACACCGCCTGGGGCAGGGCGCGCGACGTCGGTCCGGTCGGCGCGGCGCTGGCGCAGACCAACGAGGCGCCCCGCATCCTCGAGGCCCCGGCGGCGACGCCCGACGAGGCGCCCGTCGACCTGCGCCGGCTGGCAAGTCGGGCCGGCGTCAGCAAGAAGACGCTGCTGGCCGTGCGGCGGCTCGCCGATTCGCGGGAAGCCGGCGAGGTCACCGCGCAGGACGTCGCCGAGGCGTTCGGCATGCACGATCGCAGCGCCCGTCGACTGGTCAAGCAGCTGGAGCGCGCCGGTCTCGCCGCACCAGTCGGCAGGCGGATCAGCGGCCCGGGACGGCCGACGGTCGTCTACGCGTTGAAGTGGTGACGACCCCGGGAGGACGCATGGACGCGGCCGTGGCCGCGCTGACCGACCGGCTGCGTCACGGGCTGATCCCGGCGGCGTTGACCCCGATGGACGCCGCGGGACGCGTCGACGCCGCCGCGCTGGAGCACTACGCGACCCGGCTGGCCGAAAGCGGGGCGGCCGGGGTGGCCGTGTGGGCGCACACCGGCCGGGGCCGTCGGCTGTCCGAATCAGACAGAGTGCGGGTGCTGGGGACGTTCCGCCGCTCTTGCGACCTGCCGATCGTCGCCGGCGCCGAATCGCCGCGCATGGCCGAGCTGGCCGCCGAGCACGGCGCCGACGCGATCATGGTGTACCCGCCTGCCGCGCCGCGTGAGGCGGCCGAAAGGGACGCTGCGGTGCTGCGCTTTCACGAACACGTGTCCGCCGCCGTCGACTTGCCGCTGTTCGGGTTCTATCTGCACGCCGCGGCCGGCGGCTGCGAGTACTCCGAGGCGCTGCTGGCCGGCCTGCTCGCGATGCCGTCGATCGCCGGCGTCAAACTGGCCACTCTCGACCGCGCGATCGCCTGCCAGGACGCGATCGCGCAGATCCGCGCGGCGGGAAAGCTGGCGGTCACCGGCGAGGACCGGATGTTCGGGCCGTCGCTGATGTGGGGCGCCGACTGCGCGCTGGTCGGGATCGCCGCGGCGCGCGTCGAGCTGTCGCTGCGCCTGCTCGAGCACTGGTTCGCCGCACGGCACGCCGAGTTCGTCGAGGCGTCGGCCCGGATGGACCGTTTCGCCGCGGCGACGTTCCGCGCCCCGATCGAGGGTTACGTGCAGCGGATGTTCTGGACGGCGGCCGCCGAGGGCCTGATTCCCGAGCGCGCCGCGCACGACCCTTACGGCCCGGCGCTTGACGCGGGCGAGCGGGCCGCGGTGCTCAGCTCGGCCGATAGCGCAGCAGCTCGGCGCCCTCGTTTGTGAACACGTCGCCGTTGTCGTGCACGAACATCCGGTACACCGGACGGTCGGTGATCACCTCGTCGTCCCACGACTCCGGATCCAGCCGGAACAGGCCCTTATTCGGCATGCTCGAATACAGCCCGCCGTCCTTCGCGTTGTACTCCAGATCGGCCAGCGCGTAGCCGCCGTCGATCGGCCAGTCGTATTCGGCGTAGCGCTCCTGTCGCGTGGTCTCCCCGGTTTCCGGATCGACCTGGAAGACCACGCCCGCGGTGACGCCCCACAGCCTCCCGTCGGGGTCGAAGGTCAGGTCGGAGACGGTGCGCTCGTCGGCGACCGGGACGGTCTCCCACAGCTTCTCGCCGGCGGCCACGTCCCAGGCGACCATTTTGGCCTCGGTCTGGGTCTCCTCCGCGCCGTACCCGCCGTACACCGACGTGCCCACATAGAGCACGCCGTCGGCGTAGGCAAGCGACATCACGCTTTGGTCCGGCACGAGCTCCGGGTACTCGACGCTCTCGCCGGTCGCCCGGTTGTGCAGCACGAGCGAGCCGCCGAGGTAGCCGCTCTTGTTCACCGTGCCGATCGCGAGCATGTCGTCGCCGATGTCGACCATCGTGAACGGACGGTCGCCGTAGACCTTGTCGCCGTTGTAGACCGCGCTCGGGTTGACCTGGCCCTGGTCGTCGCCGATGTTGGCCCATTCCCACGGCTGGTCGGGATCGTAGTCGTAGACCCGCGCCCGGGGGTAGGCGCCGAGGTAGATCTCGTCTTCGACGGCGACCATGCCCATCACCTCGGAGAAGCGATGCGCCTCGGACTCGCCGGTCTCCGGATCCGCCATGGCGAACGCGCCGGTGCCGGTGCCGCCCGTCAACACCGAGCCGTTCGGGCCCTGAGCCAGCGAACGCATCCGCACCGGATTCGACTCGAGCTTCGCCTCGAATACCCGGTGCGCGCCGGTTTCGATGTTGTACCAGACGATCTCGCCGGTCAACAGCATCCCGATCACCGACTGTCCCGGGAACTCCGGGTCGCCCACGTCGCCGAGCCCGACCGAGCGCAGCTGCGCGGTGAATTCGAACTTCAGGTCGGTCGCGGAGACCTCGCCGGTGTCCACGTCGTACCCGCTGAGCGCGCCGTGCTGCGAGAAGTACACCTTGCCGTCGTCGGCGACCTGGCTGACGTCCAGCCCGCTCACCCCCGGGATCTCCGACACCCAGCTGCCGTCGCGCAGATCGCGCACGAACAGGTCGCCGTACAGCCCGGTTTTGGTGAGCCTGGTGAACAGCAGATCCCCCACGATGTTCACGTCGTAGACGACCTGCTCCAGGTCGGTCCCGTCGGGGAACGCCACCTCCTGCTTTTCTCCGCTGTCCACGTTGATCTCGACCAGGTGGGTGTGCGGCTGGGTGCCGACGAACAGCGAGTCGCCGTGTATCCCGACGCTGCGCACGTAGCTTTGCCCCTCGGCCGCCTGGCCGTAGTCGCGCACCTCGCGCGTCTCCGGATCGAAGCTGAACACCTTGCCGTTGGGGTAGGTGCCGCCGTAGACGACGCCGTCGGAGTCGAAGGTCAGCTTGTACAGGTGGCTCTCCGAGTCGATCAGCTTGCCGAAGTCCTCAAGCTGATCCGCGCCGGGAGTCCAGCGGAACAGCTTGCCCAGGCCGGTGGTCGCCACGTACACGCTGCCGTCCGGAGCGACCGCCACGCCGTAGGAGCCCGCCCTGCGCCCCAGGTCGAACTTCTGCTTGAC
>JBOGDN010000499.1:0-3983 GCA_050742995.1 Stackebrandtia sp.
GCCGAGGCGCGATAAACCCCGCCCGGCGCGAGCCGAGCGGGGTCGAAGAGACGGGTGTCAGGCCTTGCGGGCGATCGCCGCCATCTGGGTGCGCTCGAACGGCTCCAGGTCCTCGAAGTCGCGAAGCGGCGCGTCCAGGTCCTCCGGGAACCACCGCGCCAGGTAGTCGAGACCCGGCGGCACGAGCTCCATCCCCTGGAAGTGGCTGCGCAGCACCTCGACCGGCCGGATCCATCCGTTGCCGAGGGTCTCCAGGCAGGCGCGTGACAGCGCCTCCTGCGCGGGGTCCCCGGTGTCGGGCCAGGAGGTGATGAACAGGTGGCTGCCCGAGGGCAGCGCGTCCATCAGCGTGGCCACGATCTCGTTGGGGCCCTCCTCGTCGCTGATCTGCATCAGCATTCCGATGATCATCAGACCGATCGGGCGATCGAAGTCCAAGAAGGAACGGATGTCGGGGTGGGACAGGATGCCCTCGGGGTCGCGCAGGTCCGCGGTGACGACGGTGGTGGTGTTGTTGGTGGCCAACAGCGCCCGCCCGTGCGCAAGGACGATCGGGTCGTTGTCCACGTAGGCCACCTTGGTCCGTGGATTGATCTCCTGGGCGGCCTCGTGGGTGTTCTGCTTGGTGGGCAGGCCGCATCCGATGTCCAGGATCTGGTCGATCCCCGCCTGACGGACCATGTACTGCACGCCGCGGATGAGGGCGTGCCGATTGTCCCAGGCCGCCTCCTTCGCCTGCGGAATGTGGTTGGCGAAGATCTGCGCGCCCTGGCGGTCGACCTCGAAGTTGTCCTTGCCGCCAAGGATCGCGTCGTAAACGCGGGCGGTGGCGGGAACGGTGACGTCGATTCCAGTCGGGGGCCATTCAGGAGCTTCGTCGTTCATGGGCCTGGTTCCTATCCATACGTGCGGCAAGGACTCGAACAACAAATCGCCCCTGCATCCCAGCCGGGGCGATTGTGCTCATGCTCACAGAGCCTACGCCATGTCAGGCGTGGCATACACGACGGCCAGACGCGTCGGCGTCTCGCGCGGGCGCCCTAGCGCACCACGCGGCCCGCGGGCGTCCCGGTCGGCTTTCCGGACTCCAGCACGGTGTGACCGTCCAGGAGAGTGTGGACGACGCCTTCGGACAGCTGCCAGGGGTCGGCGAAGGTCGCCTTGTCCGCCACGGCGTGCGGATCGAACACCGCGACGTCGGCTATCGCGCCGGGGCGCAGCGTCCCCCGATCGCTCCAGCCCAGTCGCGACGCCGGCAGCGAGGTCATCTTGCGCACCGCCTCCGGAAGCGCCAAAACGCCCTCCTCACGCACGTAGCGGCCGAGAACGCGCGTGAACGTGCCGAGGCTGCGCGGATGCGAGCGGCCCCGGCCGGGGCAGGCCACGGCGCTGCCGTCGCTGGCGACCGACACCGACTCGTGCCGCATCACCGAGCGGACTTCCTCTTCGGACATACCATGGTGGATGATGTGAACGTGCGCGCGCTGCGCGCGAAGCAGCTCGACGATCGCGTGCGGGCCGTCGAGGCCGAGCTCGTCGCCGGCCTCGGCGATCGACACTCCGACGAATCGCCGACAAGGGCCCTCCGGAGTGTTGGCGACGACGATGCGGTCGGGGTGCAGCGTCCGGTTGACCTTCGGGATCTCCGCGGCGATTCGCCGCGCCGTGGCGGGGTCGTCGAGCCGCGCGACGAGCGCCGCGGTCCCGCCGTCAAGCGCCCAGCCGGGCAGCCACGACGTCAGGCTGGTGCTGGAGGCGGTGTACGGGTACTGGTCGGCACACACGTCGACGCCGTCGTCTCGCGCCGCCTCGATAGCCGCGAGAGCCTCGGCGGTGCGGCCCCAGTTCTCGGGTCCGGCGGCCTTGAGGTGCGAGATCTCCAGGCGCGCGCCCGAGCGTCGGGCGACTTCAAGCGACTCGTCGACGGATTCCAGCAACCGGTCGCCTTCGTCTCGCATGTGCGTGGAATACAGCAGTCCGGCAGCGGCGGCCTCGGCGGCCAGGGCGACCAGCTCGTCGATCTCGGCGTAGCGCCCGGGCGCGTAGATCAGTCCGCTTGAGAACCCGACCGCGCCCTCGGCGGCGGATTGGCGCAGCAGCAGCCGCATCCGCTCCAGCTCCTCGGCGGTGGGCGCGCGGTCGGCCGAGCCCATGCCCGCGGTGCGCAGGCTGCCGTGACCGACCTGCAGGGCCAGGTTGACGCCAAGCGGCAGCCTGTCGACCGCGTCGGCGTACTCGCCGGCCGTCGACCACTCCCAGGTCAGGCCGTGGTCGAGGAACGCCCGCTGTCGCAGCTCGTCGGCGTGCTCGGCGACGACGGGGAAGGGCGACATGCCGCAGTTTCCGGTCACAAGCGTGGTGACACCCTGCGTGGTCTGGGTGACCGCGTCCGGAGCGGAGAAGACGGTGAAGTCGGCGTGCGAGTGCAGGTCGATGAAGCCCGGGCACACCACCGCGCCGTCGACGTCGAGCACCCGGCGGGCGGACGTCGTCGAAAGTCTCCCGATCTCGGCGACGCGGCCGTCGGACACGGCCACGTCGGCGACGCGGCCCGCCGCTCCGGAGCCGTCGAGAATCGTGCCGCCGCGCAGCACCAGGTCGTGATTCATCTCGGGGCGTCTCCTTCGCTTCGGCGGACGGGGAGTCATCTCCCCCATCCTGCCGTGGGACCGGAGCGGCGTGGGGCGGGCGCCTTCTGGATAACCTCTCAGGATGACCGCCCCCGACATAGCCCTCGGCGTGGATTTCGGCACGTCGAACACGGTGGCCATGCTCGTCAAGCCCGGTCGAGCCGGCCAGCCGCTTTTGTTCGACGGATCGCCGATGCTGCCCTCGGCCGTTTTCGCCCAGAACGACCGATATCTGACCGGACAGGACGCCCTGCGCGCCGCCTCGTCCGACCCGTCCTCATGCGAGCCCAACCCCAAACGCTGCATCGCCGACGGGTCGATATTGCTCGGCGACTCCGAGCGCCCCGTGGAGGAAGTGGTGGCGGCGGTGCTGCGCCGGGTGGCGCACGAAGCCGAGCGGGTCGCCGGAGCGCCGACGTCTCGCGCCGTGTTGACTCACCCCGCCGACTGGCCGTCGGCCAGGAAGCAGACGCTGACGCGTGCGGCGAGGCTTGCCGGGCTGCCGGAGCCGGCGACCGTCGACGAGCCGGTCGCCGCCGCGGCCCACTTTCTGCGGCATCTGGGGCACCACGTGGGCCAGGGCCGGCACGCGCTCATCTACGACCTGGGCGCGGGAACCTGCGACGTGACGGTGGTCAGGCACGCCGCCGGAACCATGCAGGTCGTGGAGACGGCCGGACTTCCCGACCTGGGCGGCCTCGACGTCGACGCCGCCGTGGTCAAGCACTTCAAGCAGACCTACCCGAGCGATCAGTGGGAGCGGCTGGAGTCGCCCGAGACTCCCGCCGACCGCCGCAACAGGCGCATGCTGTGGACCGACGTGCGCGGCGCCAAAGAGCTGCTCAGCCGGGAGACCACCGCGGCGCTGTTCATTCCGGTCCTCGACGTCGACGCCCACCTCACTCGCGACGAGGTCAACGAACTGGCCGCGCCGTTGCTGGCTCAGACGGTCGAACTGACCGAAAAGGTCGTCGACGCCGCCTCGTTGAGCTACTCCGACGTCGACGAGATCTTCCTGGTCGGCGGCGGCAGCCGGATCCCGCTGGTGGCCACCATGTTGCTTCGCGCCACGGGGATCGCTCCGACCGCGATCGAACAGCCCGAAACGGTGGTCGCCTCCGGATCGGTGGACACGCTGCCCCCTGCGCCGGTGTCGGTCAGTCCGCCGCAGGCGCTCAGCCCCCCTCAGGTCTCCCCGCCGACTGTCCCTCCACACGTGAGCTCGCCGCCGGTCTCGCCGCAGACGATCCCTCCGCAGGTGAGCTCCCCGCCGGTCTCCGCGCCGACGGGTCCGATCTCGACGCCGCCGCGCGCCCCCGTCGCGCCTCCGCCGCCGCGCGCGCCGCTGCCCGC
>JBOGDN010000500.1:0-2087 GCA_050742995.1 Stackebrandtia sp.
GCGCTGTTGACGCCAAAGGGACGCGCCTCGTAGCTGGCCGCGGAGACGACGCCGCGCGGACCAAGCCCGCCGACGATCACCGGCCGACCCCGCAGCTGCGGCCGCCGCGCGATCTCCACCGACGCGAAGAAGGCGTCCATGTCGACGTGGAGGATGGGACAGCCGTCGTCGCACAAACCGGGGCCGAACGCGTCGGAGACGGCGGCGACGGGCGTCTTGTCGCGAAACGGCGCGGCCGACCACGCGATTCGACCCTCGTCGTCTCCCATGATCGGGAGGCTACCCAGGCCCTGCGACAAGCGTCGCCAAAGAGCTAAAGCTATAGAGGACCTGCCCCACCCCATCCGGGGGCAGACCACCCTAGGCGAAGCTTCCTCATCTCACCCTATGTGGCGAAGTGTTGTCAAGTGGTTATTTCACCTGGCGAGAGCGTCGCCGCGAATAGCCCACAGAGGAATTGCTATTTCGGCTTCGGTGAGACCGCCGTGGTAGCCGCGCAGCAGGCTCACCGTGGCGCTGTCGCACTCGGGGACGCCGAGGATGACGTGCCGGCCGCGGCACACCGCCACCACGTCGCCGACGCGCGCGGCGTGGGCGTCGGGTACGACGTGACCCAGCCAGCCGGCGGCCAGGGCTTCGGCGCGGGTGACGACGTCGACGTGCTCGCCGAGCGTCTCGCGCCATGCCGCCGCGACGTCGACGGCGGCGCCGGGTTCGGTGTGGACGTACCGCGCCCGCGGCTCCCCGGCGATCAGGCGCACGCCGTCGCGCAGCCGCGGGTGGTCGGCGAGGTCGATGCGTTCGTCGTCGGGCACGTTGATCATCCCGTGGTCGGCGGTGACCAGCAGCGCCGCGTCGGCGGGAAGGTCCGCCAGCAGGAGCCGCAGCAGCCGCTCGAGTCCGGCCACCGCCGCGTGCCACTCCGGCGAGCCGGCGCCGTGCAGGTGGCCGGCCTTGTCGACAAAGGGGTAATAGCCGTAGACCAGACACGGCGCTTCGCGCGACAGCGCGGCCCGCATCCCCGCGGCGACGGATTCGACGCCGTCGGCCGCGCAATAGGCGCCGCCGCGGAAGGCCGAGACCGTCAAGCCGGTGCCCTCGAACGCGCCGCTGGACACCACGCCGGCGGAGATGCCGGCCTTGACGGCGCGCTCGAAACAGGTCGGCGTGGGCTGCCACTTCGCGGGGTCGGGCGTGTCGCCCCAGACGATGTGGCACAGCAGCTGGTCGGACCCGGGGATCCGGACGGTGAAGCCGACCAGCCCGTGCTCGCCCGGCGCCACGCCCGCGCCCAGCGAGGTGAGGCTGGTGGGCGTCGTGGACGGGAAGCCCGTGGTCAGTCGGCGCAGGCTGCCGACGGTTCCGTCGAGCCCGGACGCAAGGGTCGGCGAGCTGGCCGCCGCTTCCCGCAGCAGGTGGTATCCAAGACCGTCCACGAGCAGCACCGCGATCCGACGCACGCCGGAGAGCCGATCCTCAAGACCCAGCACGTCGGATGAGTCTTCGTCCCCCAGCAACGCCAGCGCCGACGGCAAGACGTCCGACAGCGCCGCCCGCCCGTATTCGGGCGCGGCCGTGCGCAGCAGCTCGGTTTCGATCTTCATGTCGGAAGAGATTATGCGTTGGAGGACTTTCGCGCCAGCACATGCAGGCCGGCGGCGCAGTCGCGGTAGGGCGAGCGCGACGCCGCGGTCAGCTCGAAGTCCAGCAGCGCCGGCAGCGCGCCCGGTTCGGCCTCGCGCGGCGCGCTCGACGCGAGATCGGCCACGACCTGGACGCCGTGCAGCTGCTCGGGGACGAGCTGGGCGTGCCTGACCAGCGCGTCAAGGGAGTCCGGGTCGAAGCGACGCAGCAGCGTGTCGCGGTCGCCGGTCCGTCCGTCGGGATCGTCGAGGATGGCCGCGGCCGCGGTCAGATGGCCCCCGGCCGCGCGGGACAGCACCGCCCCGGCGCGGTTGGCCACCAGCAGGCTCGCCGCGCCGCCGGGGGCGAGCGCCTGGGCGATGGCGTCGAGCGCCGACTGTGGAGAGTCGACCATCTCCAAGACGCTGTGACACAGCACGAGCCGCGCGCTGCCCGGCTCGACG
>JBOGDN010000501.1:0-1681 GCA_050742995.1 Stackebrandtia sp.
GTGCTGGAGTTCTTGGCGGCCAACGAATGGTCTGGCGTCACCGACGTCGGCGCGAAGCTCGGCGTGCACAAGTCGACGGCCTTCCGGTTGTTGAACACTTTGGAATCGCGCGGCCTGGTCGAGCAGCACGTCGACAGCGGCAAGTACCGGCTCGGCTTCGGCATCGTCACCCTCGCCAACTCCGTCACCCACGGCCCCGACATCACCCGACAGGCCCAGTCGGGATGCCGGTGGCTTTCGGAGCAGACCGAGGAGACCGTGACGCTGCAGATCCTCGAAGACGGCGAGGCGGTGACGATCGACCAGATCATGTCGACGTCCACCGTAGCCAGTCGCAGCTGGCTGGGGCGCCGCACGCCGCTGCACTGCACGTCTCCCGGAAAGGTATTCCTGGCACACCTTCCCGAAGACCGCAAAGACGAGATCATCGACGGACCGCTGGAACGCTACACCGACTTCACGATCACCGACTCCCGCCAGCTGCGCACCGAGATCGAACAGGTGCGGGCCAACGGCTACGCCACCACCGTCGACGAATACGAAGAGGGCCTTTCGGCCGCCGCGGCCCCGGTGTGCGCCGCCGACGGCGAGGTCATGGCCGCCATCGGCCTGTCCGGACCGTCATACCGCCTCGACGCCGACCAGCTGCGGCACCTGACGCCCGTCATATGCGAAGCCGCGCAGATGGCCTCCATCAGCGACGGATACGCCCAGCTCGACGACGGCTCGACCACACAGGACTAGATCACCCGACCGTCGCGGACCGCGGGTGCGGGTGACTCAAGAAGTCCTTGTGGGACACCTCCCACCCGTAGGCCCCTGTACGCGGAAACGCCAGCACGTCGCCCACGCGCAGCCGCGCCACGCGCAGACCCCGGCACAACACGTCGCGCGGAGTGCACAGCTCCCCGACGACGTCGACGTGCGCGTCGTCGACGCCGGGACGCCGCCACGGGTAGGGCCAGTCGTCGACGCCGGCCACCGCCGCGGGATGGTCGTAGCCCCACGCCGCCGGCAGCCGAAAATGGTGCGTGCCGCCGCGCACGACCGCGAACACCCGACCGCGCACGGTCTTGACGTCGACGACCTCCACGGCGTACCAGCCGGCCTCGGAGACCAGGAAACGACCAAGCTCGAAAACCACCCTCGCCTCGCCGACGTCCAGGCCGCGCATGGCCGCGGCGAAAACGTCCAAATCAAACACCCGTGCGCCTACGGGGTCGACGCCGAACCCGCCGCCGACGTTGACCTCCGCCAAGTCGACGTCGTGCGCGGCCGCCACGCCGCGGGCGAACGCCACGCAGCCGGCGACGAATTCGGCGTGAGCCGCCGCGTCGAGATTGTTGCTGACCGCGTGCAGGTGCAGACCCCGCAGCCGCAGCCGCGGCGACGACCGCGCCACGGCGATCAACTCCGGCAGCGTCTCCTCGTCGACGCCGAAAGGCGCCGCCGCCCCGCTCATGCGGTGCGTGCCCGGCGGCGCCGCGTCGCGACGGTTGACCCGCAGCCCCACGTCGGCCGTGGCGCCCAGCCGTGCGGCCGCCAAATCCAGGCGCCGCAGCTCCTGGAGACTTTCCACATTGACGACCGTCGGCACGCCCGCGCGCAGCGCGGCGTCCAGTTCGGCGTCGGTCTTGGCCGGCCCGGCGAAGGCCACACGCCCGGCCCCGGCGGCCAGCGC
>JBOGDN010000502.1:0-1963 GCA_050742995.1 Stackebrandtia sp.
CATGCTCGCCTCGTCCCGCGACGAGATCGCCCGCGCCGCCGAGGTTCGCGGGCTGGGCTAAGGCCTTTGTCGTACTCGACGGATAGTTTGACGGGCATGATTGCTTACGCGGCACTGCTGCGCGGCGTCAACGTCGGCGGGCGCACGGTCGTGCCCATGGCCGACCTGCGACGCCTCTTCGCTCAGCTGGGCTATCCGGACGCGCGCACCTACATCCAGTCCGGCAACGTGATCTTCGAATCCGACGTCGACGACCAGGCACGCCTGGCCTCCGACATCGCACAAGCCGTCACCGAGGAGTTCGACCGCGCCGTCGCCGTCATGCTTCGCACCCGGGCCGATCTGGACCAGATCGCCGCGGCCAACCCCTTCGCCGAGCGCGACCTGGACCCGTCCAAGCTGCTGGTGTCGTTCCTGTCCGAAGCGCCCGGCGCCGACGTCGCCGCGCGGCTCGTCGTCCCCGAAGGGCTTCCCGAAGAAATGGTCCTCAAGGGACGAGAGCTCTACATCCACTACCCAAACGGGGCCGGCCGCTCCAAGCTGTCGCCGGCGTTCTTCGACGGCCGCCTCGGCGACATCCGCGCCACGGCGCGAAACTGGCGCACCGTCGAAAAGCTGCGCGAACTCATGCGCGGCTGACGATCACGCGGCGAGCATAGGCCCCAAGGGCTTGCCGCCGAGGACGTGCAGGTGGGCGTGGAACACCTCTTGGCCGCCGTGCGCGCCGGTGTTGAACATCAGGCGGTAGCCGTCGGCGGCCACCCCCTCCTTGGCTGCGACTTCGCCCGCCAGCGCCAGCATCTCGCCGGCCAGCTGCGGATCGGCCGCGGCCATCTCCGCAGCGTTGTCATAGTGCGTCTTGGGGATCACCAGCACGTGAGTCGGCGCCTTGGGCGCGATGTCGCGAAACGCCAACGCGCGTTCTGAGACGGCCACGACGGTCGCCGGTATCTCGCCGGCGACGATGCGGCAGAACAGACAGTCGGTCATGCGGCCATGCTACGAACCGCGCCGACGCGCCGAGCGTCAGGCGTGGCCGTTGAAGGCGTCGCGCACCCGCGAGAAGAAACCGCTGCCGCGCGCCGGCTCGATGATCTCCTCGCCGCGCATCGACGCCAGTTCGTGCAGCAGGCGCTCCTGGTCGGCGTCCAGCTTGGTGGGGGTGCGCACGTCGAGGTGCACGTACAGGTCGCCCCGGGTGTCGCCTCCGCGCAGCCTGGGCACTCCGACGCCGCGAATGCGCAACGTGGCGCCGTGCTGCGTGCCGGCGTGCACGTCGATCTGCTCCTCGCCGTCGAGCGTTTCCACGGTGAGGCGGGTGCCCAGCGCGGCGGCGGTCATCGGCAGCTTGATCTTGCAGTGCAGGTCGTCGCCCTCGCGGGTGAAGACGTCGTGCGGCTTCTCGCGGATCTCGACGTAAAGGTCGCCGGGCGGGCCGCCGCCGGGGCCGACCTCGCCCTCGCCGGACAGGCGGATGCGCATGCCGTCCTCGACACCCGAGGGGATCTTCATAGTGAGCTTGCGGCGCGTCCGGACGCGTCCGTCGCCGCCGCACTTGCCGCACGGCCTGGGGATGACGGTGCCGTATCCGCTGCACGAAGGGCAGGGACGCGCCGTGACCATCTGGCCGAGGAGGGTGCGCTGCACGCTTTGCACCTCGCCGGCGCCGCCGCAGGTGTCGCAGGCCTCCGGCTGTGAGCCGTCGGCGGCGCCGAGGCCCTCGCACTGGCCGCACAGCACCGCGGTGTCGACGGTCAGCGGCGTCTCCAGGCCGAAGGCCGCCTCTTTGAGCTCCAGGTCCAGCCGCAGCACCGCGTCGGCGCCGGGACGCTTCCGCGAACGCGGACCGCGACCGGCTCCGGCCATGCCGCCGCCTCCGAAGAAGGCGTCCATGATGTCTTGGAAGCCCATGAACGGTCCGGCGCCCGGTCCGCCTGGCCCTCCGCCGCCGGGCGCGAGCGGG
>JBOGDN010000503.1:0-2056 GCA_050742995.1 Stackebrandtia sp.
CGGCGAAGCTTCCGCCGGGGCCGGCGAATGGAGCGGCCGCCGACGGCGTCGCGAACGCGCGGGTCTGGCTGACCGTGCCGAGTTTCTTCGGGAAGCCCTGCACCCAGCCGCGGGCCATGGCCGCGTCGTTGTCGACATAGATGTGCGGGCACCAGGCCACTGGAGTGTCGTCCCAGCGCGCGTCGAGCAGAACCATGAACTCCCGGTATTGGCTGCGCATCGGGTCCAGGTACTCCTGGTTTTCGCCGGAGAACTGCCAGTCGACGAACAGCGCGACGCCGCGGCCGGGGGAGTCGGAGTCGAGACTCAGCCCTTCGGGCAGCGTGGCTTCGGCGGCTTGCGGCGTGGCCCAGAACTCCACGCCGAGCAGCTCGCCGGCGTAGTGCCACGGCGGCGCGGACGCCAGGTTCGCCTGGCCAAGGGGAGTGAGGGGGACGGTGTAGCCCTGCAGCACGGTTCCTCCAATAGAACGATACGTTTCGTGTCGTTTTGACACGGTAGCACCCGGGGAGACAGAAAGTGAAACGGGTCGTATCGTTCTGCTTATGTCAGCTGAATCCGCTCGTCCCGCCCGCGCCGCCCGCTCGGCGGACCGCATCAAGCAGGTCACGCGGGATCTGCTCGCCGAGCGGGGGTACGCGCGGCTGGCCATCGAGGCCGTCGCGGCGGCGGCCGGCGTGGGAAAGACCACCGTCTACCGCTGGTGGCCCGACAAGGAGACGCTCGTCGCCGACGCTTTGGCCGAGACCTTCCGGGCCGACGAGATCCCCGACCTCGGCGACACCGCGGCCGAACTGCGGCTGGCGGTGGACATGACGCTCGACAACTACGCCGGCGACTCGCTGGCGCGGGCGCTGCCGGCGCTGGCCGCCGAAGGCGAGCGCGACGCCGGGCTTTCCGTCCGGTTTCGCGAAATGTTCCTGGCCGGCAAGCGGAAAAACGTCGCCGCCGCGCTTCGGCGCGGGATCGCCCGCGGCGACCTGCCGGACGATCTGGACACCGACCTGGTCCAGGACATATGGGCCGGAACGATTTTCTACCGCCGCATCCTCAGCGGCGGAGTCCTCGACGACGACCTTGCCGAGCGGCTGACGCGGCTGGTTCTCGACTCGCCGCAGGCGCTGCGCCGTGCACAATCGAAAACATGAGCGCGAAACCCGTCAATCTGACCGAAGCCCTGGCCTCATTCGACGACATTTACAGCCCGCGCATCGTGGGGCGCATGAACGACTACGACGTCCGGATCGCCCACGCCAAGGGCGAGCACGTCTGGCACGTCCACGACGACACCGACGAGTTCTTTCTGGTGCTCGACGGCCGGTTCGACATCGCCATGCGCGACGCCGACGGCGCCGAGACCACGGTCGTGCTCCGCAAAGGAGACACGTTCACGGTGCCCAAGGGCGTGGAGCACAAACCGTCCTCGCCGGGCGGATCGATCCTGATGTTCGAGCCGACCGGAACCTCCACCACGGGCGACCGGCACGAGGGCGACATTCCCGACCACGTCGACAGCACCGTCGGCCGCGACCTGACCTGAGTCGAGCCCCGGCGAACCGCTCCCGGCGACTCTTCGGCGCGCAACTGCGTTATATATCGAAACCAGGGTATTCGACGTAACGGCCAAACTGCGGGCGACGACGCGAGGCGGCGACGAATACAATCCCGAGATGGAACCCGAAAGTCCTTGGTTTCAACTGGAAACACGCCGCGACTTCACGGTTTCGCCGCAGCGGCTGTGGCAGGCCTTTACGCAACCCGAACAGTTGAAGGCCTGGTTCTGGCCCGCCGGTCTCGACCCCGACGTCGAGGTCGACGCACGAGTCGGCAGCCGATTCCGCATCTCAAGCGCGACGAAGGGATTCGCCGTCTCCGGCGTCTTTGTCGAATCGGATTTTCCGCGCCGGCTCGCCTTCAACTGGATGTGGGACGGCCGCGACGCGGAGACCTTGGTCAGCGTCGAGTTCGAAGCCGCGGACGACGGGAGCGCGATGGTGCTGCGGCACCAGGGATTCGCCGACGAAGCCTCCCGCGACGACCACATTGAAGGCTGGTC
>JBOGDN010000504.1:0-4331 GCA_050742995.1 Stackebrandtia sp.
CCGATCCGCGCCGACTACGTCGGCAAAAACCTGCCGACCGCGATGGAGGAGAACGTGCGAGTGTCGCTGCGCGAACACGACGGCCGCGACTCGGTGGACCTCACGGAGGTCGAACAGTGATCGCGCACCTGCTTTCCGCCGCCGACCTGGACCGCGACGAGGCCACGCTGATCCTCGACACCGCCCGCGAAATGGCCGCGGCCATGAGCGGAAGGGAAGTCCGCAAACTCCCGACGCTGCGCGGACGCACCGTGGTCAACCTGTTCTTCGAAGACTCCACCCGCACCCGAGTGTCCTTCGAGACCGCCGCGAAGCGACTGTCGGCCGACGTGGTGACGTTTTCGGCCAAGGGTTCAAGCCTCAGCAAGGGCGAAAGCCTCAAGGACACCGCGCTGACGCTGCAAGCCATGGGCGCCGACGCGGTGGTGGTGCGCCACCCGGCCTCCGGCGCGGCGCACCGCCTGGTCAAGTGGGTCGACGGCTGCGTGCTCAATGCCGGCGACGGCACCCACGAGCATCCCACCCAGGCGCTGTTGGACGCCTACACCATCCGCGAACGCACCGGAGGCCTCGACGACGGCCTGCGCGTGGCGATCGTCGGCGACGTCCTGCACAGTCGGGTCGCCAGGTCCAACGTGGCGCTGCTGCACACATTCGGCGCCCACGTCACCCTGGTCGCCCCGCCCACTCTGCTTCCGGTGGGAGTGGAGTCGTGGCCGGCGGACGTCTCCTACGACCTCGACTCGGTGCTGCCGGAAACCGACGTGGTGATGATGCTGCGAGTGCAGCGCGAGCGCATGAGCGACTCGTTCTTCCCGTCGGCGCGCGAATACACCCGCCGCTACGGGCTCGACGAATCCAGACTCGCCGCGCTGCCGGCCGAGGCGATCGTGATGAATCCGGGACCGATGATTCGCGGAATGGAGATCGCCGCCTCGGTGGCCGACTCGCCGCGGTCGACGATCGTCGACCAAGTCGCCAACGGCGTATACGTGCGCATGGCGGTGCTTTACCTGCTGCTGTCGGGAGAGAAGGGAACCGGGGCATGAACGAACGCAATACTCGGCACGGCACGTGGATCGTCAAGGGCGCCTCGCCGCTCGGCGCCGAACCCGTCGATCTGCTGATCCGCGACGGAATCGTCGCCGAAGTCGGCGCCGGCCTTTCGGAGGCGGGCGCGCAGACCCTCGACGCCCGCGGCCTGATCGCGCTTCCCGGCCTCGTCGACCTGCACACTCACCTGCGCGAGCCCGGGCGCGAAGACGCCGAGACCGTGACGTCCGGTTCGCAGGCCGCCGCGCTGGGCGGGTACACCGCCGTGTGCGCCATGGCCAACACCGACCCGGTCGCCGACACCGCCGGAGTGGTGGAGCAGGTGTGGAGCCTGGGCCGCGACGCCGGACTCGTCGACGTGCAGCCCGTCGGCGCGGTCACCGTGGGGCTCGGCGGCAAGCAGCTTGCCGAGCTGGGCGCCATGGCCGCCTCAGCGGCGCGGGTGCGGATATTCTCCGACGACGGCCGATGCGTCGGCGACCCGAGACTGATGCGACGCGCGCTGGAGTACGTCAAGGCCTTCGACGGCGTGATCGCCCAGCACGCCGAAGAGCACGGTTTGACGCAAGACGCGCAGATGCACGAGGGCGCGACGTCCGCGCGGCTCGGCCTTGCCGGCTGGCCCGCGGTGGCGGAAGAGGCGATCATCGCCCGCGACGCGCTGTTGGCCGGACACGTCGGCTCCCGGCTGCACGTGTGCCACGTGTCGACCGCCGGAAGCGTGGAGATCCTGCGCTGGGCGAAGTCGAAAGGCTGGCGTGTCACCGCCGAAGTCTGCCCGCATCACCTGCTGCTCACCGACACCCTGGCCGCCTCGTACGACCCCGTCTACAAAGTCAACCCTCCGCTGCGCACCGACGACGACGTCGCGGCCCTGCGCGCCGGACTCGCCGAAGGAGTGATCGACGTCGTGGCCACCGACCACGCCCCGCACACCGTCGAAGACAAGGAATGCGAATGGGCGGCGGCCCGGCCGGGCATGCTCGGCCTGGAGACCGCGCTTTCGGTGGTCGTCAAGACCATGGTGGAAACCGGCTCCCTCGACTGGGACGGCGTGGCCGAACGCTGCAGCCGCACGCCCGCCCGCATCGCCGGGCTGACCGACCACGGCCGCGACATTGCGCCGGGAGCGCCGGCCAACTTGACGCTTGTGGACCCGACCGCCGAGCGGACCGTGACCCCCGAGCAGCTCAACGGCCCCAGCCGCAACACCCCCTACGCCGGGATCACGCTGCCGGCGCGCGTCTACGCGACGTTCCTGCGGGGACGGCCGACCGTGCTCGACGGGAAACTCCTCGTGGAGGCAGGCGAATGACCCTGCGCGCTCCGGCCCTTCTCGTCCTCGAAGACGGCCGCGTGTTTCACGGCGAGGCATACGGCAGCGTCGGCGAAACCTTCGGCGAGGCGGTCTTCGCCACCGGCATGACCGGCTACCAGGAGACGCTCACCGACCCGTCCTACCACCGCCAGGTGGTCGCCATGACCGCGCCGCACATCGGCAACACCGGCGTCAACGACGAAGACGACGAGTCCGGCCGCATCTGGGCCGCGGGGTTCGTCGTACGCGAACCCGCCCGGCTGGCCTCGAACTGGCGCAGCCGACGCGGACTCGAAGACGAACTGGCTGCTCAAGGCGTGGTCGGGATCTGCGGCGTCGACACGCGCGCGCTCACCCGGCATCTGCGGGAACGCGGCGCCATGCGCGTGGGCGTCTCCAGCCGCGAAGGCGACCCCGCCGCGCTGTTGGAGCGCGTAAAGGCCGCACCCGTCATGACCGGGGCCAACCTCGTCGACGAGGTCAGCGTCGACCGTGCCTACACGGTTCCCGCCGACGGCCCCACACGCTTCACCGTGGCCGCCCTCGACCTGGGGATCAAACGCAACACCCCGCGCCGCATGGCCGCGCGCGGCGTCGAAACCCACGTCCTGCCCGCGTCGTCGACGCTCGACGACATCCTCGCGGTTTCCCCGGACGCGGTGTTCCTGTCCAACGGCCCCGGCGACCCGGCCACCGCCGACCGCCAAGTCGACGTGACCCGGGCGCTGCTGCGGCGCAAGACCCCGGTCTTCGGCATCTGCTTCGGAAACCAGGTGCTCGGGCGCGCGCTCGGCCTTTCGACGTACAAGCTGAAATACGGGCATCGCGGTATCAACCAGCCGGTGTCCGACCTGGCCACCGGCAAAGTGGAGGTCACCGCGCACAACCACGGCTTCGCCCTTGCCGCACCGGAAACGGAGGTCTTCGACACCGACTTCGGCCGCGCCCGCGTCAGCCACGTCTGCCTCAACGACGACGTCGTCGAAGGCGTGCGCTGCCTTGACGTCCCGGCGTTCTCCGTGCAGTACCACCCGGAGGCCGCCGCCGGCCCGCACGACGCCGACTACCTGTTCGACCGACTGACCGAACTGATCGGGGAGACCAAAGGTGCCTAAGCGCGCAGACCTCAACCACATCATGGTCGTCGGGTCGGGCCCGATCGTCATCGGACAGGCCTGTGAGTTCGACTACTCGGGCACCCAGGCCTGCCGCGTGCTGCGATCCGAGGGCTTCCGCGTCAGCCTCGTCAACTCCAACCCGGCGACGATCATGACCGACCCGGAATACGCCGACGCCACCTATGTCGAGCCGATCACGCCCGAGTTCGTCGAGCAGGTCATCGCCGCCGAGCGTCCCGACGCGCTGCTGGCGACGCTGGGCGGACAGACCGCCTTGAACACGGCCGTCGCGCTGCACCGTTCGGGAGCCCTCGAGAAGTACGGCGTGGAGCTGATCGGCGCCGACATCGAGGCCATCAACCGCGGCGAGGACCGGCAGCTGTTCAAGGACGTCGTGGCCGCCGCCGGGGGAGAAGTCCCCCGCAGCGCGGTGTGCCGCTCCATGGACGAGGTGCGCGACGTCGTCGCCGACCTCGGCCTGCCGGTGGTGGTGCGTCCCAGTTTCACCATGGGCGGGCTCGGCTCGGGCATGGCGCACACCGACGAAGACCTGGAACGCATGGCCGGCGGCGGACTTTCGGCAAGCCCCACCAGCGAGGTGCTCATCGAAGAGAGCGTCCTGGGCTGGAAGGAGTACGAGCTGGAGCTGATGCGCGACCGCAAGGACAACGTCGTGGTGGTGTGCTCCATCGAAAACGTCGACCCCATGGGGGTGCACACCGGCGACTCGGTGACCGTGGCGCCGGCCATGACGCTGACCGACCGCGAATATCAGAACCTGCGCGACCTGGGCATCGCCGTGCTGCGCGAAGTCGGCGTCGACACCGGCGGATGCAACATCC
>JBOGDN010000505.1:0-2428 GCA_050742995.1 Stackebrandtia sp.
GCGTCAGGCTCGCCGCAGCCGCCAGGAATTTGCCGCCGGCGACGCCGCGCTTCGATTTGCGCAGCACCTCCCGCACGGCCAACCGCGCCTCGATGCGCAGCAGCCGGGCAGCCTGTTCGGACATGTCGCTCACCAGCTCGGCCGTCGACCTGTCGCCCGCGTGCGACGTCCCCTCGACGCGGAACTGGTTCTCGCGCTCGCTTTCGGGAATCGTCGGCCGCGCGGCGGGGTCGTTCGGCCGGTGTCTCACAGTCATGGCTCTCACCTCTTCAACGCCTTTTCCAGCTCCGCTTTGTTCATGCGGGATCGCCCCTTGAGGTTCTGGCGTTTCGCGTCCTCGTAGAGCTGCCGCTTGGTGCGTCCGCCGGGTCCGAGCCGTTTGCCGGAACGTCGGCCCCCGCGCTCGTATGCGGAGCGGTCTCGAGTCGAGACGGCGCCGGCCTGCTTGGCGTGTCCGGAACGCGCGCGCTCCTTGTTGACCGTGCGCGCGGCGATCTCCTCGGCCCGCTCGACGCTGGAGCCGCGCTCGATGCTCTGCTTCCGAATGTGCTGGTACTGACGTTCTTGCTTCTTGGTCCAGCTTCTCTGCGGTGACATCTGAACATCACCTCCGTCGACGGGGTTCCCTGACGCGGCGCGCGGAAACCCGCCGAGCGCGGCCGGCGTTTGCACCCCCGAGGCACGGGTAACCGAATCGAAACCCGGCAGAGGAGGGCTCGTGACCACCGTGCAGACCACCGAGACAGACCTGTCGGAGCTGGGACAGCAGCTCCGCGTCGACGCCGTGCGGTGCACGTCGGCCGCGGCGTCGGGACACGCGACGTCCGCGCTTTCGGCGGCCGACCTGATGGCGGTCTTGCTCGCCAGGCATCTGCGGTACGACTTCGACGCGCCCCGGCTTTCGGGCAACGACCGCCTGATCTTCTCCAAGGGACACGCCTCGCCGCTGCTTTACGCGATGCTGCGCGCCGTAGGGGCGATCACCGAGGTGGAACTGCTGACCTACCGCCAAAAGGGCAGCCGGCTGGAGGGGCACCCCACGCCGCGCCTGCCGTGGGTGGACGTGGCGACCGGCTCGCTTGGCCAGGGTCTGCCCGTCGGCGTCGGCATGGCGCTGGCCGGGCAGCGGCTCGACGCGCTCCCCTACCGGGTGTGGGTCCTGTGCGGCGACGGCGAGCTGACGGAGGGCTCCATGTGGGAGGCCTTCGCGCACGCCTCGGACGTGCGCCTCGACAAGCTGACCGCGATCGTCGACGTCAACCGGCTCGGCCAACGCGGCCCCACCCGTCACGAATGGGACTGTGAGGCCTATGCCGCGAAGATGCGCGCCTTCGGCTGGCACACCGTAGAAATCGACGGTCACGATCCACAGCAGATCGACGAGGCCTATGCGGCGGCGGCCGCGGTGACAGACCGGCCGAGCGCCGTCCTGGCGCGGACCGTGAAAGGCAAAGGCGTCAGGGCCGTGGAGGATCGGGTGGAAGCGCATGGCAAGCCGACGCCGAACGCCGCCGACGCCGTCGCCGAGCTGGGCGGCCGACGCTCCGTCCGGGTGGCCGCGCGCCTTCCCGACGTCACGGGCCGCAAGGACGCGGACCGCAGCCGTCCTCTGATTCTGCCCACGTATGACGTCGGCTCCGAAGCGGCCACGCGCGACGCCTTCGGCGAGGCGCTTTCGGCGCTCGGCGACGCCCGAGGCGATGTCGTCGCGCTCGACAGCGAGGTCAGCGACTCCACCCGCAGCGGCTTCTTCGCGCAGAATCACCCCGAGCGGTTCTTCGAGTGCTACATCGCCGAACAGCAGATGATCGGCGCCGCCGTCGGGCTGCAGGCGTGCGGCTGGACGCCGTACGCGACCACGTTCGCGGCGTTCCTCAGCCGCGCCTACGACTTCATCCGCATGGCGTCGATAGGCGGCGCCGACCTGCGGATCGTCGGCTCACACGCCGGAGTGTCCATCGGGCAAGACGGTCCGTCCCAGATGGGGCTCGAAGACATCGCCATGTTCCGCCCGCTGTGGCGCAGCACCGTGCTGTATCCGTGCGACGCCAACCAGACCGCGCAGCTGGTGTCCGAAATGGCAGACTGCTCCGGCGTCAGCTACCTGCGCACGACAAGGGGCGAGACTCCGGTCATCTACGCGCCGGACGAACGCTTCCCCGTCGGCGGCAGCCGGGTGCTCCGGCAATCGTGGAACGATCAAGTGACGCTGGTCGGAGCGGGCGTGACGACGTTCGAGTCGTTGCGGGCGGCCGACCTGCTGGCGGCTCGCGGGATCGCGGCTCGCGTGATCGACGCCTACTCCGTCAAGCCACTCGATGCACAAACGCTGCGGGAAGCCTGCCGGGCGACTGGTGGACGTGTCGTGGTCTCGGAGGATCACTGGCCCGAAGGCGGGCTGGGCGATGCCATTCTCGAAGCCCTGACC
>JBOGDN010000506.1:0-1958 GCA_050742995.1 Stackebrandtia sp.
TCGTCCCCCACGGCACGCGCGCCGTGGCGCGGATGATGAGCACCCCGACGGCAAGGCCCGCCGGGTAGTCCCAGAACCAGTGCCACCCCAGGTACGTCTGGCTGAGCAGCACGCAGATCGCCGGCCCGATCAGCAGGACGCGCTTCCACGTCTTGGAGAGCAGGGGGCCGAGGATCAGGATCATGATCCCGTAGAACACCATCGCGTTGACCGCGTGGCCCGACGGGTACGACTGCGCCGGGTCGAGCCCGACGAACAGGACAGAGCCATCGGCGTCGGGGTAGGGCGGCTGGCCGCGTTCGGGGTAGTGCGGGCCGACCCGGTCGAGCAGCTTCTTGAAGTACTGCACCGGCAGCAGCACGATCCACGTGCACACGAACATGAAAAGCGGGCGGACGGTGCGGCGCTTATAGACCGCCCACAGCCCCAGGCCGAGGCAGATCAGCGAAAGCGGACCGCCCTGCCCGGTGTAGGTGACGACGCGCACCGGCCACTGCGTCCACGGCGCGGACAGGCGGATCGTCTCCATGGCGTCGCGCACCGCGATGTCCATATGCACCAGCGGGGAGGGCCACAGCAGCAGCGACGTCGTCAGCCCGAACAGCAGCACCGTCAGCACTTCCGGCCACCAGCTGCGCGGACGCAGACTCGACGACGTCCAGCCCGCACCCGCCGACGACGGCTCCTCGGAGCCGGGCGCGTCGGCGGCGGTGTCGGATGCGGCGCTCACGCCGCCATCCTTTCATCTCAATTCGAAAAGAGCGGGACACGTGGGCGGGCCTGGCCCGTCAAAGCGCGGAGGTGCTGGCCGCGCTGCGGCCCGGAGGCATACGGTGGAGACGACAGGCGCGTCGGCCCGCCGCGACGACGAGGCCGCGAGCTGAACCTAAGTCATACACGGAGGTGGAGCAGCCATGGCCACGCCCGCCTCGGACGCGTTGAGCCTCGCCGACCCGTTCACCGTCGGCACCGACTACTGGCACGCGCTGCCCGACGGACGCATCCAGTGCGACGTGTGCCCGCGCGCGTGCCGGCTGCGCGAGGGCCAGCGCGGGCTGTGCTTCGTGCGCGGCCGCGTCGACGACCAGATCGTGCTTGCCTCCTACGGCAGGTCCTCGGGCTTTTGCGTCGACCCGATCGAGAAGAAGCCGCTGAACCACTTCCTTCCCGGCACGCCGGTGCTGTCGTTCGGCACGGCCGGCTGCAACCTGGCGTGCCGGTTCTGCCAGAACTGGGACATCTCCAAGTCACGCGAGATCGACACGCTGTCGGGCGCGGCCTCTCCCGAAGCCCTTGCCGACGCCGCCGAAAAGCTCGGCTGCCGCTCGATCGCCTTCACCTACAACGATCCGACGATCTTCATCGAATACGCGATGGACGCCGCCGACGCCTGCGCCGCGCGCGGCATCAAGACCGTCGCGGTGTCGGCCGGGTACATCAACCCGGAGCCGCGAGCGGAGTTCTACTCGCACATGGACGCCGCCAACATCGACTTGAAGGGCTTCACCGAGTCGTTCTACAAGAAGATCACGTTCGCCGAGCTCGGCGCGGTGCTCGAGACGCTTGAGCATCTGCGGCACGACACGGACGTCTGGTTCGAGATCACCACGCTGCTGATCCCCGGACACAACGACGGCGACGCGGAGATCGCCGAGGAGTGCGCCTGGATCGCCGAGCATCTCGGCGACGACGTGCCGCTGCACTTTTCCGCGTTCCACCCCGACTTCAAGATGCGCGACGTGCCGCGCACCCCGCCGTCGACGCTGCGGCGGGCGCGGCGCATCGCCCGCGACCACGGGCTGAAGTTCGTCTACACCGGCAACGTCCACAACGCCGAGGGCGGCCGGACCACCTGCCCGGGATGCGGCGCCGCCGTGGTGGAACGCGACTGGTACCGCATCGACCAGTACCGGCTCACCGACGACGGACGCTGCGCCGGATGCGGCACGGCGCTACCC
>JBOGDN010000507.1:0-3251 GCA_050742995.1 Stackebrandtia sp.
CCGCCGGACCGCCCGAACACGCCGAGGCGGTCAGCGGCAAAACCACGGCCAGCAACGCCAGCAGCACACGGCGCAGACGCCGACGCGAGGTGTTCACAGTGCCTTCTCCTCCTGGCCCGTTCGGCACGACCAGGTAAGGGTATGCCCGGGGTGTCCGGTTTCTCTCAGGCGGCGCCGAGTTGCCGTCGCCGGGGCTGATGCATGATGACGCACATGCATGAAGTGACTGCGAGCGCAGACGTCGACGCGCCGCCGCAGGCGGTATACGCGTTGCTGCTCGACCGCGCCGCGGTGGTGCGGTGGTCGCCGATGGAGACATGCGAGCTCGACTCGCCCGGCCCCGAAGACCCCGAAGGCGTGGGCGCGGTGCGCCGGCAGGTCATGGGCCGCGTCGTCGGCTACGACACCATCGTCGAACTCGTGCCCGGCCGGCTGTTCGCCTACACGCACCAGGGCCTGTCGTCGGTGCGCGAATACCGCGGCCGAGTGGAGCTGACGCCGCTGGGGGCCGGCTGTCGGATCACGTGGAGCGCGACGTTCGCCGCCAAGTACCCGGCGACGGGATGGATCCTGCGGCGCGGCGTGCGCGGGTTCCTCGACAATTGCGTACAAGGCCTGGCCGAAGCCGCCGCCAAGACCTAAACGCCGCGTCCTGCCTCGCCACGGCCCCGCGGGGTCCAGTCGCGACAACACGCCGAGAAGGTCGCCGGGCCGGACGACCTCGTCGACGTCGGCCACTTCCTCCATCGGCGCCCACCAGTGTCCAAGCAGAGTGTCGGCTTCGTAGTCGAGCAGCCCGTCGCGGCTGAGCGTCGGCTCCTCGACGTCGAAGTACGCCGCGAAATACGTCTCCGCGCCGGCGTAGCGCCGCCCGTTCCACCACACGTCGCACTCCATCGGCACGCTCGCCTCGGCCCACGCGCGCGAGACGAGCCCGGTCTCTTCGGCCAGCTCGCGTTCGGCGGCCTGGCGCGGGGTCTCGCCTTGTTCGACGCCGCCGCCGGGCGGCTCCCACAACACGCGCCCGTCGTGAGGATCGCGCCACCTCAACAGCAGCACCCGACGCGAAGCGTCCAGACACAACACGCGCGCGACGGGACGATAAACCTTCGACACGACCGCGAGCCTACGGCTAACGTCTGCGGCGTGACATCCCGCGAACGAATCGACCCGGTCGTCACCGACCGGCTGATTTTGCGCAACTGGCGCCACGGCGACCGCGAGCCGTTCGCCGCCCTCAACGCCGACCCTGAGGTGATGCGGCACCTGCCGGGCGTGCGCACCCGCGCCGCCTCCGACGCGATGGTCGACCGGCTGGCCGCCGCGATCGCGCGCGACGGATACGGCCTGTGGGCCGTGGAGGTCGCCGACGCCGGCGACTTCGTCGGGTTCACGGGAATGACGGCCGCCGACGCGACCTTTCCGTGCGCCCCGGCCGTCGAGATCGGATGGAGGCTGGCCCGGCATGCCTGGGGGCACGGCTACGCCACCGAAGCCGCCCGCGCCTGCCTGGAAGTCGCCTTCGACCGTCTGAAGCTGCCCGAGCTGGTGTCCGTCACGGCGCCGGCCAACGTCCGCTCCCAGGCGGTGATGCGCCGCCTGGGCATGACCCGCGACCCGTCCGAGGACTTTGACCTCCCGAGCGCGCCGGGCGGGCGCGCGGTGCTGTACCGCCTTGAGGCGGCCTCCTGGCGGCGAAGCCTGTCCGAAGGCGGCGCCGCGGGATAGTCTGAGCGGCGTGTTCACGATTACCACCGTCAACGTCAACGGAATCCGCGCCGCCGCCCGCAAAGGCTTCGTCGACTGGCTGACCGCCACCGGCGCCGACGTGGTCTGCCTGCAAGAAGTTCGCGCCGAAGACGACCAGGTGCCCTTGGAGGTGCGCGCCGTCGACGGGTGGACCATGCTGCTGGCCCCGGCCGCCGACAAAGGCCGCGCCGGAGTCGCGGTGCTGACCCGATCGACGCCGCAGCGCGCCCAGATCGGATTCGGCTCGGCCGAGTTCGACGGCTCCGGCCGCTACCTGGAAATCGACCTGCCCGGCGTGACCGTGGCCAGCCTCTACCTGCCCTCCGGCGAGACCGGCACCCTCCGCCAGGAGCAGAAAGAACGCTTCATGGCCGAATTCGCCCCCTACCTCGGCGACTTGAAACAACGCGCCGCCGCCGACGGCCGCGAAGTGGCGGTGTGCGGCGACTGGAACATCGCCCACCGCGAAGTCGACTTGAAGAACTGGAAAAACAACCACAAGACCGCCGGGTTCCTGCCCGAAGAACGCGCCTGGATGACCGGCGTCTTCGACGACGTCGGCTACGTCGACGTCGCCCGCAAACTCCACCCCGAAGGCCCCGGCCCCTACTCGTGGTGGTCGTATCGCGGCCGCGCCTTCGACAACGACGCCGGCTGGAGAATCGACTACCACATCACCACGCCCGGCCTGGCCGAGCGCGCCGAATCCTGCGAAGTCGAACGCGCCGCAAGCCACGACCTGCGCTGGTCGGACCACTCCCCGGTGACGGCGCGCTACAACCTCTAAGGCCTCCCGGTCCCCGCGTGAACGGCACGCCGCGATGCGGCGTGCCGTTCGTCACTGTGCGCGCGAGTGACGGTCGCGCTCCGCATTGAGGTAGAAAGCCACCACCCCCAATATCGACGCTCCCCGCCTCAACCCCTTACCCCAGGAGCACGAATGAAAAAACGCACCGCCGTGCGCGCCGCCGTCGGCGCCGGAGCCGCCGCCTTGGCGGCCGTCGCCTTGGCCGTCCCCCTGTTGGCCTCGGCCGACACCGGATCCGGTTCAGGAGCCGGCTCCGGAACCGGCGGCGACGACCACGACCCGGCAGACCCCGAGACCTACGTCGCCGAGGTCGTCGAACTCACCAACGAACAACGCATGGAGCACGGCTGCGGCGAGCTGCGACTCGACGACGACTTGCTCGTCCCGGCACAAGAGCACAGCCAAGACATGGCCGACAACGACTACATGGACCACGTCGGCTCCGACGGGCGCGAACCCGGCGACCGCGTCGAAGACAGCGAATACCCCGGCAGTTACGGCGCCGAGAACGTCGCCGCCGGCTACGAGACGCCCGAAGACGTCGTCGACGGCTGGATGAACAGCGACGGTCACCGCGAAAACATCCTCAACTGCGAGCTGACCGCCATCGGCGTGGGCTACGCCGAAAACGAGAACAGCCAGTACGAGCTGTACTGGACGCAGCTGTTCGGCGTCGACTAGCCGATTCGGCGTG
>JBOGDN010000508.1:0-2505 GCA_050742995.1 Stackebrandtia sp.
GAACTTCCCCGCCGAGATCCGCGCGCCCGCCGGCACCCTGCCCGGGGTGTCGAGCTTCCAGATCCACTTCGCCGACACCGACATCTCCACTCCCGGCGACGCTCCCGGCGTGCTTGTGGCCATGAACCCCGCGGCGTTGAAGGCCAACCTCGGCGACCTGCCGCGCGCGGCGACCGTCGTGGTCAACTCCGACGAGTTCAGCAAACGCAATCTCAAAAAGGTCGGATACGAGGTCAGCCCGCTCGAAGACGGCTCGCTCGACTCCTATCAGGTGCACGCGGTGCCGTTGACGTCCCTGACCATCGAGGCGCTGGCCGAGTTCGACATCGGCAAGAACGAGGCGGCGCGGGCCAAGAACATGTTCGCCCTCGGCCTGGTGTCGTGGCTGTACTCGCGGCCGACGGACTCGACGATCGAGTTCATCACCCGCAAGTTCGCCGCCCGCCCCGAACTCGCCGCCGCCAACGTCACGGCGCTGAAAGCCGGGCACGCCTACGGAGAGACCACAGAGGCCTTCGCGGTGCGCTACGAAGTGCCGCCCGCGACCCTGGCGCCGGGCACGTACCGCAACATCACCGGAAACACCGCCCTGGCTTACGGAATCGTCGCCGCCGGAGTGCGCTCGCGGCTTCCGGTGTTCCTGGGCGCGTACCCCATCACGCCGGCCTCGGACATCCTGCACGAGCTGAGCAAGCACAAGAAGTTCGGCGTCACCACGTTCCAGGCCGAAGACGAGATCGCCGCGGCCGGCGCGGCGCTCGGCGCTTCGTACGGCGGCGCGCTCGGCGTCACCTCCAGCTCCGGGCCGGGCGTGGCCCTGAAGTCGGAGACGATCAGCCTGGCCGTCGCCCTGGAACTTCCGCTGGTGATCGTGGACGTGCAGCGGGCCGGCCCCTCGACGGGAATGCCCACCAAGACCGAGCAGGCCGACCTGCTGATGGCGCTGCACGGCAGGCATGGCGAAGCCCCGGTCGCGGTGATCGCGCCGCGGTCCCCGGCGGACTGCTTCCACGCCGCCCTCGAGGCCTGCCGCATCGCGCTGAAGCACCGCACGCCGGTGATGCTGCTTTCAGACGGTTACCTGGCCAACGGCTCCGAGCCGTGGTCGCTGCCGGACGTCGAAAGCCTCCCCGATCTGCGGGTGGAGTTCGCCTCCGCGCCCAACCACACGCTCGACGACGGCAGCGAAGTGTTCTGGCCGTACAAGCGCGACCCGCGAACCCTGGCGCGGCCGTGGGCGATCCCGGGCACGCCCGACCTGCAGCACCGCATCGGCGGTCTCGAGAAGCAGGACGGCACCGGCGACATCTCCTACGACCCGGAAAACCACGGCCTGATGGTGCGCACCCGCGCCGCCCGCATCGAGGCCGTCGAAGTTCCCGACCTGGAAGTCGACGACCCCGACGGACAGGCCGAGGTGCTGGTGCTCGGCTGGGGCTCCACGTGGGGACCGATCGCCTCGGCCTGCCGCGCGCTGCGCACCCGCGGCTGCAATGTCGCCCAGGCGCACCTGCGGCACCTCAACCCGCTTCCGTCGAACCTGGGACGCGTGCTCGCCGGCTACGAGAAGGTGGTGGTTCCGGAGATGAACCTCGGCCAGCTCTCCGAGCTGCTGCGCGCCAGATTCCTTGTGGACGTCATCGGCTACAACCAGGTGCGAGGCTTGCCTTTCACCTCGCACGAACTGGAGCACACCCTCGAGGAGGTCGTCAAGAATGTCTGAGGTCGTCGTGCCGCTCACCTTGAAGCCCAAGGACTTCAAAAGCGACCAGGAAGTCCGCTGGTGCCCCGGATGCGGCGACTACGCGATCCTGGCGGCCATGCAGCAGTTCCTGCCGTCTCTCGGCCTGGAACGCGAGAAGATCTGCTTCGTGTCGGGAATCGGCTGCTCGTCGCGGTTCCCGTACTACCTCAACACCTACGGGATGCACTCCATCCACGGTCGCGCCCCGGCGATCGCCACCGGTCTTGCCGTCAGCCGCCCCGACCTGTCGGTGTGGGTGGTCACCGGCGACGGCGACGCGCTTTCCATCGGCGGCAACCACCTGATCCACGCGCTGCGCCGCAACGTCAACCTCAAGATCCTGCTGTTCAACAACCGGATCTACGGCCTCACCAAGGGCCAGTACTCGCCAACGTCTGAAGTGGGCAAAGTCACCAAGTCCACGCCGATGGGTTCGGCCGACGCGCCGTTCAACCCGCTTTCGCTCGCGCTCGGCGCGGAAGCGTCCTTTGTGGCGCGCACCTTGGACTCCGACCGCAAGCACCTGCAGCGGGTGCTCACCGCCGCCGCCGAGCACGAAGGCAGCGCGTTCGTGGAGATCTACCAGAACTGCCCGATCTTCAACGACGACGCCTTCGAGATGCTGAAGGCCCCCGACACCCGCGACGCCAACCTGATCCGCCTTGAGCACGGCGAGCCGGCGACCTTCGGCCCCGACGGCGAATGGGCCGTGGTGCGCAGCGGCTGGGGCATCAAAGTCGCCAAGACCGCCGACGTGGCGC
>JBOGDN010000509.1:0-5907 GCA_050742995.1 Stackebrandtia sp.
TACGACGTGGTCTTCGCCGACCCCCCGTACGCGCTGGACGACGCCGCGCTCGGCGAGGTGCTGACGCGGCTGGCCCGCGACGGTTGGCTCGCCGACGACGCCGACGTGATCGTGGAGCGAGGTCGCGGCGGCGCCCCGCCGTGGCCCGAAGGCGTCACTGAAATCCGAAGTCGCGGTTATGGCGAGTCCGTACTTTGGTACGGTCGCCGCTCGTGAACCCGACACAGCCTTCCGGCGGGCTCGACGCCGGCGCCGCGCCGCTTCGGCGGGCGGTGTGCCCCGGCTCCTTCGACCCGGTCACCAACGGCCATCTCGACATCTTCAACCGCGCCTCGCGCCTTTACGACGAGATCGTCGTGGCGGTGTTCGTGTCGCCTTCCAAACCAGGTCTGTTCACCTTGGAAGAGCGGATCGATATGCTGGCTCAAGTCACCGATCATCTGCCCAACGTGAAGGTGGCGTCCTTCCAGGGACTCGTGGTGGATTTTTGCGTCGCCAACGACGTGGACGTCATCGTCAGGGGCATCCGCGCGGTGTCCGATTTCGACTATGAATTGCAGATGGCGCAGATGAACCACGGACTGACGGGTGTGGAGACCATGTTCATGCCCACCAATCCGCTTTACTCGTTCGTGTCGTCCAGCCTGGTCAAGGACGTGGCAAAGTGGGGAGGGGACATCTCCGGTCATGTGCCCGAATCGGTGGCGTCGAGACTCGTGGCGCGATTGCGCGACGCGTAGGGCGTAATAGACTCAGGCGGGACGATTCGGTCCCGCACGGAAGAAACGGAGTGCCGGGTTGGGGCCTTTGGACCGCATCGAGGACATCGTCGGCTATATCGAAGCCGCCAAGGCGATACCGATGTCGCGCAACTGCAAGGTGGATCGCGCCGAGATGATCGGCATGCTCGAAGAACTGCGCGGAGAGCTCCCGGACGAGCTGCGGCGCGCGGACGCGATGCTCGCCGAACGCGACAAGATCATCGAGGCCGGACAGCGGGAGTCAGAGCGGATCATCGCCGAAGCGGAGTCGGAGCACGCGCGGCTGGTGTCGGCGCACGAGATCACCGTGTCCGCCGAACACGAAAGCAACCGCATCATCACCGAGGCGCGTCACGAGGCGCAGCGTCTGCGCGACGAGGTCGACGAATACGTCGACACCACGCTGGCGAACTTCGAGCAGTTCCTGCAGCGGGCGCTGGCCGGCGTCGAGCGCGGCCGGGACAAGATGCACGCCCTGCGGGAGATCGGCTCGTTCGAACCGGCCACGGACGTGGAGGAGGAGCGGCCGCTGCCGGGCGCCTGACTCGCCGACCCCTGGCTCGCTGACGCACTCTTGAACCAGGTAGCCTCTATCGTCGGCCTGGATGGGCCGAGACCTCGAAGTGATGACGATGCCTAGCTCGACACCGCCGCTTGACCCGAAGGCGCCTCTGGTCGCCAATACGCGCACGTTGCCGCGTTCCCCGGGATCCGCCAAGGAGTGGTCGGCCGAGGCCGCGTTCGCGGAGAGACTCGGTCCGGACTTGATCGCCGTACCCGCCGGAACGCCCGTTTCGGTGCGGGTGACCCTGACGTCGGTGTCGGAAGGCATCCTGGCGTCGGGGACTGCGAGCGCCGAGACGCATGGCGAATGCGCTCGATGCTTGACGGAGATCGACGACACGTTGCGCGTCGAGGTGTCGGAGCTGTACGCGTTCGAGGACAGCACGACCGCCGAGACGACCGACGAAGACGAGGTCATGCGGCTGCAGGGCGATCTGCTCGACCTGGAGCCGGCGGTGCGCGACGCGCTGGTGTTCGGCATGCCGAACAGCCCGCTGTGTCGTCCCGACTGTCCGGGGCTGTGTTCCGGCTGTGGTGAGCCGTGGGACCAGCTCCCCGAGGGACACGGTCACGAGGCCGTCGACCCGCGTTGGGCGGAACTGAAGAAACTGTTGTGAGACGTAGATCTCGCAGCGGGCCGACGGCCTGCTGCGACCTGAGCATCGGAGTGAGACCGTGGCCGTTCCCAAGCGCCGCATGTCGCGGAGCAACACGCGTTCCCGTCGCGCCAACTGGAAGGCCACGCCGGTGAAGACGTCGGCGTGCCCGCAGTGCCGGGAGCCGAAACTTCCGCACGCCGCCTGCGGCGTGTGCGGCACGTACCGAGGCCGCCAGATCCTCGACGTCTAGGCGCGGTCCAACCCGCCATGGCGCAAGATCGACAAAAAAGCGCGCCGGCCGCGTCAGACGCGACCGTCGCGCACTTTCGCACGGCCTTCGGCGTCACGCTGAACTCGGATCTGCTGGGCTTGGCGCTGACTCACCGCTCCTTCGCCTACGAGCGCGGCGGCCTGCCCACCAACGAGCGGCTTGAGTTCCTCGGCGACTCGGTGCTGGGACTCGTGGTGACCGCGACGCTTTACCGCGGCTGGCCCGACCTTCCCGAGGGCCAGCTGGCGCGTTTGCGCGCCAGCGTGGTCAACATGCGCGCTCTGGCCGGCGTGGCCAGGAAGCTGGGCCCCGGCGGCGTCGGGCCGTATCTGTACCTGGGCAAGGGCGAGGAGTCCTCCGGCGGCCGCGACAAGAACAGCATCCTCGCCGACTCGGTCGAGGCGCTGCTCGGCGCGATCTACCTGCAGCACGGCATCGAGACCTCCGAGCAGATCGTGCACCGGCTGTTCGACCCGCTGCTTGACGTCGCCGTCAACCGCGGCGCCGCCCTTGACTGGAAGACCAGCCTCCAGGAGCTGACCTCCGGCGCGGGCCTCGGCGTCCCGGACTATCGGATCTCCGAGACCGGCCCCGACCACGCCAAGCAGTTCACCGCCTGGGCGGTGGTCGGCAGCGAGGAGTTCGGCGAAGGCACCGGCACCAGCAAGAAGGAAGCCGAGCAGATCGCCGCCGAATCGGCGTGGCGCGAGATCAGCGCCCGCCTCGGCAAAACCGACGGCCCCGTTTAACGGATCGGCTGGCAGGCGGGGCAGAAGTAGGAAGAGCGTCCCGCGAACTTCTCGCGGCGCACGATCGCGTCGCAGCGCCGGCACGTCAGGCCTTCGCGTCCGTACACCGCGAGTTTCCGATCGAAGTAGCCCGATTCCCCGTTGACGTTGACGTACAGGGCGTCGAAGGACGTCCCTCCGGCGTCCAGTGCCGCGTCGAACACCGCGCGCACCTGGTCGACAAGCGAGGCCGCCTCGCGCCGCGTCAGGCCGTCGGCGCGGCGCCTGCCGTGCAGTCTCGCCCGCCACAGCGCCTCGTCGGCGTAGATGTTGCCGACCCCGGACATCAGCGTCTGGTCGAGCAGCGCGCGTTTGACGTCGGTGCGGCGTTTCAGCAGCGACCGCGTGAACGTCTCAAGGGAGAACTCCGGGTCGTACACGTCGGGGGCGATGTGCGCGATCTCCGCGGGGCGCTGCGCGCCGTCGGGGGAGACCCACATGCCGCCGAAGGTGCGCTGGTCGACGAACCGCAGCTGCCGGTCGCAGCCGGCGAACGCCACGCGGACGCGCAGGTGGGTCTCGTCGGGCAGATCTGACGGCTGCACCAGCAGCTGTCCCGACATCCCCAGGTGGCACATGAGCGCGTCGCCGGAGTCGAGCGGCAGCCACATGAACTTGCCGCGTCTGCGAGCCTCGTCAAAGGCGACGCCGCGCATCAGGGCGCGGAAGTCCTCGACGCCGGCGACGTGCCGGCGCACCGCTCTGGGGTGACGTACCTCGACGGCGTCGACGACGCGTCCGCGGACCCATTCGGACACGCCGCGGCGCACCGTTTCGACCTCCGGGAGCTCGGGCATGTCGGCGAAGCTACCGCACGGTGCCGACGCCGGCGGCGCCCGCGTCTTGTTACGCGGAGCCGAACATCTGCGTCCAGTACAGCGTGCCGTCGTCGGCCTCGCCGACTCCGAGGCCGACGGACTTGGCGTCGCAGTTGAGGATGTTGTCGCGGTGGCCTTCGGAGTTCATCCAGGCGTCGAGCGCGGCCTGAGCGCTGTTCTGCCCGTAGGCGATGTTCTCGCTGATGGGGCTGTCGTATCCGGCGTTGACGGCACGGTCGACGAAGTCGCGGCCGTCTTGCGAGACGTGGTCGAAGTAGCCGTTGACGGCCATGTCCTCGCTGTGGCCCGTGGAAGCGTCGGTGAGATTGGAGTTCTCGTCCACGCTCGGGCAGCCGTTCTGCTCCCGGACGTCGTTGGTGAGTTGCACCGCCTCAAGCGCCATCTCCACGAGCGGGTCGACGACGTCGTCGACGGGGTCGTCGTCGGAGCCGGATTCGGTCGTCGGCTCGGCAGGCTCTGGGTCTTCGACTCCGGCGTCCTTGGAACTCTCGAGGGTCCCGGGCTCTCTGGTCGCCGTGGGGGAGGAGGACGAACTGAGGTCGACCGGCGCGCGGGAGGTGGAGTCCGGCACGGACATGCCGGGAAGTTCGGCCAGCGCAAGGCCCACGCTCGCGCCCGCGAAGACGCCGACGATTGCGATGGCCGCGATGAATCCCCGCGTCCTCGGTTTCGGGGCGCGGTGCGCTCCGCCGCGTCCGTTGGGGGTGTCGGGGCGGGGCGACATGTCTGAGGGCTGAGGGGTGTGCATGTCCCTGGCAGAATACCTGTTGTTCGCCAAGTTATAAAGACCCGTTGACGAGGCGACTGCGGGTGACATGGCCCTCACATGGGGGTGTGAGTTTCGTCGGGGCCGCCGTCAGCTGGCATTTAATCGTCTGAAAAGCTTGACGAAGACCGCTGGGAGGCGGAGGATAGTTGGTGTTGCAGATTGATGCCAATTCCGTCTGCCTCACATGAATCAAGCCCCGGGCGCCTGGCCCGGTGAGGCGGAAAAATTCACAACTGACATGCGAAGCTGCGGGGTGCGCCTCCAGCGTTACCTCAGCTACGCGCTCGCAAGGAGACACCATGGCGAAGGCCCTCTATGGCCACGTCGGACCGCAACCGGACCGCCGGTTGCTCGACGAGGTCACCCGACTGCGTGCGAAGGTACGTAGCCTCGAGTTCGAAGTGACCAGGCTGCAGGCCGACAATGACCGGCTCAGCGCCGAAGTCAATTCGGCCGAGGAGATGGTCCGGCTATCCGAGCCGGTCCTGACCTGACACAACCCTTCAAAACGCATAAACCAGCGCGCCGGCGGAAGACGGTCGGCGCGCATCGTCGTGTCAGGGGGCGGAAAAATCGCGGGCGCGACCTCGGAGTCAACGCGGAGTTAGCGGCTCGACGCGGATGCGGCGAGGTAGTCTGCGTTTTTGTTCCACACCTACATCTGCCAGGGGGAGTGCGCGTGCATCTGAAGAGCTTGACGCTGAAGGGCTTCAAATCCTTCGCCTCTTCGACCACGCTGCGTTTTGAGCCGGGCATCACGTGCGTGGTGGGGCCCAACGGATCCGGCAAGTCCAACGTCGTCGACGCCATCGCCTGGGTGCTGGGGGAGCAGGGCGCCAAAGCGCTGCGGGGCGGAAAGATGGAGGACGTCATCTTCGCCGGCACGTCCGGCAGGCCGCCGCTGGGACGCGCCGAGGTCACGTTGACCATCGACAACTCCGACAACGCCCTCCCCATCGACTACACCGAAGTCTCGATCACCCGCCGGATGTTCCGCTCCGGCGAGGGCGAGTACGAGATCAACGGCGACAGATGCCGGCTGCTCGACATTCAGGAGCTGCTTTCCGACTCCGGCATTGGCCGCGAGATGCACGTCCTCGTCGGCCAGGGCAAGCTCGACTCTTACCTGCACGCCCGCCCCGAGGACCGCAGGGCGTTCATCGAAGAGGCGGCCGGGGTCCTCAAGCACCGCAAGCGCAAGGAAAAGGCGCTGCGCAAGCTCGACGCGATGGAGGGCAACCTCCACCGTCTCAACGACCTCACCGCCGAGCTGCGCAAACAGCTCAAGCCGCTGGGCCGTCAGGCCGAGCTGGCGC
>JBOGDN010000510.1:0-3358 GCA_050742995.1 Stackebrandtia sp.
GGCCAGGTCGGGGTCCTGCCGCAAGATGCGCCGATGCATGTCGCGCAGCTGCTCGCCGGGGTCGGCGCCCAGCTCCCGACGCAGTCGGTCGCGCATCTCGCCGAAGCGGGCCAGCGCTTCGGCAACCCGGCCGCCGCGGTACAGCGCCAGCATCAGCTGGGCCGCCAAGGTCTCCGACAGCGGATGTCGCGCGGCCAGCGCCTCGAGTTCCGACAGCACCTCCGCGTGCCGCCCCAGCGCCAGCTCGGCTTCACAACGCCCCACGGCCACGACGTGGTGGTCGCCTTCCAGCTGCGCGCGGATCCGCCCGGCCCAGGTTCCGTCTACTCCGGACAGCGCTGGTCCGCGCCACAGCCGCGCCGCCTCGCGCCACAGCTCGGCCGCCCGCGGGTGCTCGCCGGCGTCGGCGGCCGCACGCGCCCGAGACGCCAGGCCGCGCGCGCGAAACACGTCCACCTGCTCGTGCGGCAGGTCAAGCCGGTACCCGTCGGCGCCGCGGGTCAGCCGCAGGCCTTCATGACGTTCCAGCAGGCCGCGCAGCTGTGCGATGTGCCCGTAGATCACTCCTCGAGCCGAACTCGGCGGGCTGCCGCTCCACACCCGGTTCGCCAGCGCCTCGTTGGAAAGCGCCTCGCCCGGGGACAACGCGAGCGCCGCAAGCACGCAGCACCGCTTCGGCGTTCCCGCGCGCACCCAACCGCCGCCGTCGGCTGCTTCCACCGGACCCAACAGGCGCACCAGCACCGCAACACCGTCCATATTCGTCTACACCAGAGGGTCGGCGTCGCCGTGCGCCGAGAACAACCCCACGAACCTACTGCCTCGCCGCGGCCGCGACCACGGCGAATCCGCCTCCGCATCCGCATGACGGGAATCGGTTACCGAAGGCGACCAGAAGATTTCGGCAGACCTGCGACAGAAACCGCCGTTACTTTCTCTTCCCGCAGCCCCATCCACACAGACAAAAAACCAGAAACAGGAAAAATGACGTACTCCCCTCAGCAGGCCCACATGGGACAGCCCGTTCCCAACACTGCCCCCCAGCCGCCGACGCAGGCGCCCAAGCAGGTCGGCGCCGCCGCGGCGTTCCTGATCGCGCTGGCCGTTTTGACGATCGCGGCCGCCGTCGTCGAGTTCGCGGCGATCAGCGCGTTCGTCTCCAACTTCGAAGACAAGACCGGCGCCACCCTGGCGGAGCTGGACGCCGACGTCAGCGTCGGAGGCGCCACCTACACCTCGCTCGCGGCGGCGGCGCTTCTGATCATCATGGCGCTGCTGGTCCGCGCGGGCGTCGGCGCCGGACGCGTCATCGGGCTCGTTCTCGCCATACTGTCGATTTTGGGCACTCTCGTGGGCATGATTTTGACCATGGTCGTGCTCGACGACGCCGACACCCTCGAGTACCTCATGGACGTGACGGGTCTGCTGCCCGGCTGGTACGCCCCGGCCGCGCTGGGAATCGGCGTCCTGCAGATCGTCGTGGCGATCCTGGCGATCGTCAAGCTGGCCAACAAGCAGGCGAAGCAGTGGATGGCGGCGAAGAAGCTCGCCGCGGCCGTACAGCCGGCCGCCTGACGCGAACGGGCGCGCGCCTTCGGGTGCGCGCCCGAATCACGTCGGACGCGCCTCGGCCATCCGTGTCCGCGGGTCCATCGGCGGCACGCCCATCTGGGCGAACAGCTTCGCCGCCGCCTCGCTGTGTTCACGCGCCGCGGCGGCGTCTCCCCGGGCCTCGTACGCGGCCGTCAGCAGCTGTCGCGTGCGGGCCTCTCCGGGGCGGTTCTCGGTAGAGCGATGACAGACCAGCGCCTTCTCGCCGGCGCTCACCGCCGGCGCCGCGTCGCCTTCGACCAACCGCGCCTCCCCCAGCGCCAAAAGCGCGTGGCCCTCCAGCATCCGGTACCCGCGCTCTCGCGCCGCCGCTATCGCGCGCCGCGCACAGTCGACCGCGGGTCCCGTTCGCCCAAGTCCCGTCGACGCCTCGGCCAGCGCCGTCAACGCCTTCACCTTCGCGGTGGCCGAAGACACCGCGTCCGACAACTTCAGCGCCTGTCTGGCGACTCGTTCGGCCTGCTCCGGGCGCCGCTCGGACAGCACGGCCGCCAGCGTGCACAGCATGTGCATCTCGACGTCCCGGGCGCCGACGTCGCGCGCCAAGTTCACGGCCTTCCAGGCGGCGTCGCCCGCCCGGTCCGTCTCGCCGCACAGCTGATGCAGGAGCGCGAGGTTGCCGCAGGTCTCCGCCTGCGCCCGGACCGCGCCGACGTGCAGACACACCTCCTCCGACTCGGAAAGCAAGTCGCGTGCGGCCTCCGGATCTCCCAGCCGCAGACGCGTGTACCCCAGATTGTTCAAAACGACGTAGGCGTTCGGCGACCCGCTGCGGCGGAGACACTCCAACGCTTCGCTGTAGAACTCGGCGGCTTGACGGAAGTCGCCGGACTCCGAAGCCAAGGAGCCGGAAATGTTCAAGACCACCGGCAGCCGGCCGCTGTCCAGCTCTCGCTCCATGACCACCGCCTGCCGGATGTAGTCGATCGCCTGCGGCAACGCGCCCCGGCCGGAGGCGGCGACGGCAAGCCGAGAAAGCGCCCGGGCGCGCGGACGCGGGTTTCCGTCCGGACCGAGCAGGTCAAGCGCCCGCTCGGCGTGTTCGGCGTCGGCGCGGTAGTCGGCGCGGTTGTACGCGGCGGTGCTCAGTCTCAGATGCATCACCGCCTGGCCGTCGCGGTCGTCGTCGGCTTCGGCCGCGCGCAGTCCGATCTCGGCGGCTTCGTCTTGCGTGCCGGGATCGGCGCACACGCCGAGATAGTCGGCCAACGCGTCGGACAGGTGCCAGGAGAACCCGGAACCGCCGGGTCCGGATCGAATCGCCGCGAGCAGGTTGACGCGCTCGACGTCCAGCCATGCCCGCGCCTCGCCCAGGTCGGCGAAACTCTTCGGCGCGACGCCGGGCTCGACCGTCGGCAGCCGCACCCAGCCGTTGCCGAGCAGCCGGGCCGTGCGCACCGCCGCCTTGACGCTGTGCAGACGCCAGCTGTGCAGACGCCGTAGCGCGGCGTTTCGGTCGGATTCGGCGACTTCGGCGCCGACGTGCTCGCCGGCGTACAGCCGCAGCAGGTCGTGCAGCCGGTAACGTCCCGGCTCGGGGGTCTCGACGAGGTTGGCGTCGACGAGATCCTCAAGCGACCGCTCGGCGCCTTCCTGCGAAGTTCCGTCGAGCGCGGCGACCGCGGCGACGGAAAAGTCGGCGCCGGGCGCCGCACCGAGCAGGAAGAACACGCGCCGGCTCAGTGCGTCGAGGTCCCGGCACGACACCGCGAAGGCGCTCTCGACGCTGCGTTGACCGGCCCGAAGC
>JBOGDN010000511.1:0-1699 GCA_050742995.1 Stackebrandtia sp.
CAACGCCGACGGCTACGTCGACTCGGTGGCCACCGACCCCGACGGCGACGGCCAGGCCGACACCGTCATGACCGACACCGACGGCGACGGCTACCTCGACTCCGTCGAATACAGCGAAGAAGCCCAGCAGGGGGGCCCGGCTCTCGGCACCGACACCGAAGGCGCCGACCCGTACGCCACCAGCTAATTCAGCTGGTTCTGTTGAAGTCGAAAAGCTCCGCGGAGATGCTCGCCGCGGAGCTTTTTCGCGTCTTTGCCCGGATGCGCCGCGCCGCCGTCGCTGGTATCAATGACGCAGGACGCCGACGACGTGAGGGGGTGCTGTCGTGATCGGTTCGCCGCGCGCGACGTCGCTCGTACGACCGTCGGGTTCGCCGGGGTGCGACGCGATCGACCGGCATGTGGCCGAGCTGGCGTCGATTCTGGACGGCCCGTGGCTCGCCAAGGCCGGGATGCTGCGCGAGGTGCGCGACGGCCTCCGCGACGCCGCTTCGGCCTATGAGGACGAAGGCCGCGAACCCGCCGAGGCCGCCGCCCGCGCGACCGAGGACTTCGGGGCGCCGCGCGAGGTCGCCGGCGACTACCAGGTCGAGCTGGCCGCCTGCCAGACCCGCAACGCCTTGGCGTTCGCGGCGGTGCTCGGCCCGCTGGGGGAGGTGCTGTCGCGAATTTGGTGGAGCAACTCCGCGCCCCCGGCGTCGCCGCCGTCGCAGTCGGCTTTGACGCTTGCCTCCGCGGTCGACGTCTCCAGCTGGGTGTTGTCCGGCGTGGCCGTCGCGGGGCTGCTTGCCGTGGGCGTCGGCGCGCGCTGGCTGACGTTCCGGGCGTACGTGGCGCGCTTGGTCGGAGTGGGGCTGTTCGCGAAGACGGCGGCCTTGGTCGTCTGCGGCGTGGCGTTGCAGGCGCTGTTCAACGGCCCGGTCGTGTTCGACGGTCAAAACGCGATGGCGTTCGTCAACGGGATGTTCTACATGGTCTCGTGCGGGTGCATGTTCTGGTTCGCGTGGCGGTGCGTCCGGGTGGCGCGCGGCGTGCCGGCGCCGGCGAACCGGTGAGGCTCACCCGGCCAAAACCGCGCCGATCGTCTGCGAGTTGACCTTCCACTGTTCGCGTTGCGCGGCCAGCTCGCGCGCGCCCGCGGAGGTGAGCGCGTAGGTGCGGCGTTCGCGGCCGCCCACGTTGCTCCAGCTGCTGCGCAGCCAGCCGGCGCGTTCGAGGCGGCGCAGCGCGGGGTAGACGGTGCCGGTGGGCACGTCCAGCTCGCCGCCGCTGCGTTCCCGCAGCGCCTCGATCACCGAGTAGCCGTGCCGCGGCTCGGACTCCAGGACCGCCAGCAGCATGGCGTCGAGGTGTCCGCGCAGTGTGTCTGCCCTCATGCGTAGCAAATCTACATGTCCGGCGGCCGCCTTCCAATCATTGAGAAGGGTGTCGAGCGGGTCTGCGCGACGCGAATTTCTACGGAGCGTAGAATTTCGAATCGTGCGGCCAGTCAACCCCGAAATGCTGCGACGCCTGCCCCGGCTGCGGAGACACCTCTTCGCCGTCGGCGCGCTCGCCCTGGCGACGGCGGCGACGATCGTCGTCCAGGCGGCCGCGCTGTCCGCGGCGCTGGCGTCGACGGTGCTGGAGGGGCCGGGCGCGATTCCGTCCGGCGCCGTGCTCGCGTTCGCTCTGACGGTGGGTGTGCGCGGCCTGCTGT
>JBOGDN010000512.1:0-3425 GCA_050742995.1 Stackebrandtia sp.
GGGTGGTCGATGGCCACCTCGAGCTGGGCGCGCAGCACCGCCAGCGGGCTGCGCAGCTCGTGGGAGGCGTCGGCGATGAACCGGCGCTGCTGCGACACCGCGGCGTCCAGCGCCGCCAGGGTGCGGTTCGTGGTCACGGCCAGCGCCTGGATCTCGTCGCGCGACTCCGGCTCGGGCACTCGACGCGACAGGTCGCCGGCGGTGATCTCGGCCATCTCGGCGCGGATCGCGGCCACCGGACGCAGGGCGCGACCGGTGACGAACCAGGTCACCCCGGCGACGACGACGAGAATGGCCGGGAGGGCCGCGAGCATGTAATAGGTGACGTCGCGGACGGCCTGCTCCTGCGTGTTCAGCGAGAATCCTGAGTAGACGGTGTATGTGCCGCCGGCGTGCATGTCGACGGCGACGGCCGCGAAGCCGTGCGAGCCTTGTGCGCCGGGAATCGCGACGGTGGCGCGGTGCACCGCCGATCGCACGACGCCGCCGCGTTCGTCTTCGGTCGTGTCGCCGGCTTCGTCGTCGGAGTCGGACTCGGGAGCGGGGTCGTCGGCGGCGTAGTCGAGGAGCACCTCGTAGGCGGCCAGCGCGTCGCTTTCGGCCGCGACGTCGCCGTCGGAGCCGACGACCTGCACCAGCTCGTCTTCGGCCAGGTCGAGCAGCGCCGGGTCGGTGCCGTCGGCCAGCCGCGCGGCCACTTCGCGCGCGGTCAGCTCGGCGCCGGTTTCGGCGCTGTCGAGCAGGTTGCCGTGCAACAGCGTCACCACGACCACGCCAACGACGATGAGGACCACCTCCACGACGAGGGTCGCGGCGATGGTGGTCCGCGCCCGCACCGACGTCGGCTGCCACCGCCTAGCCACCGTCGGCCGCCAGACGGTAGCCGGCGCCGCGCAGCGTGGTGATCGCGGACCTCCCGAACGGCGCGTCGAGCTTGCGTCTCAAGTTGCTGATGTAGACCTCGACGATGTTGACGTCCCCGTCGTAGGCGAAATCCCACACGTGTTCCAGGATCTCCGTCTTCGACACCACCTCGTCGGCGCGACGCGCCAGGTACTCCAAAACGGCGAACTCCTTGGCGGTCACGGGTATCTCTTCGTCGCCGCGCCGGCACCGCTTGGCGGCGGGGTCGATCGTCAGGTCTCCCAGCTTCCATACCGTCGGCGACACGGCGCGGCCGCGCCGCATCAGGGCGCGGATGCGCGCCTGCAGCACGACATAGGAAAACGGCTTGGTCAGGTAGTCGTCGGCGCCGGTGTCGAGGCCTTCGGCTTCGTCGTGCTCGCCGTCTTTGGCGGTGAGCATCAGCACCGGCGTGTCCACGCCGGCCTCACGCAGCTTGCCGCAGACCTGGTATCCGTTCAGCCCCGGCAGCATGATGTCGAGGATGATCACGTCGTAGGACGTGCTCAGGGCGAGCGAAAGCCCGGTCTTGCCGTCGTGCGCCACGTCCACGGCATAGCCTTCGGCCGTCAACCCGGCCGACACCACCTCGGCCAGGCGCCGTTCGTCTTCGACCATCAGCAAACGCATCCCGGAAGCCTCGCATACGCAGGCTGAATCCGACCTTAAGGCGCGGTTCAGCGGACTTAAGCGTGGCTTCAGCGGGCCCGCCATAGTGTCGGTCGTGTTCGAGTCAGCCGATTAAGGAGCACCCATGAAGATGACGCGACCGACGAGCAAAGTCGGGTGGATCCTCGCCGGGACGGCCGGGGTCTTGCTGTTCGGCGGCGCGGTCGCCGTCGGCACTACGGCCTTCGCCGCCGACGGCGAGAACGACTCCGACGGAGACGACGGCGACCGCCAGCCGGTCAGCGTGCAGGACGACTCCATCGACTCTCAATCGGTCGAGGAGGGTTCCGGCGAGTCGCAGAGCGAGGCGACGCAGATTCTGCCTCCTGAGGCGCAGATCCCGTTCGACGAAGCCGGCGAGATCGCGCTGGCCGAGGTCGGCGAGGGATTCGTCGGCTCTGTGGACTTCGACAACGACGGCGCCCCGGTGTGGGAGGTCGACGTGTACACCGAGGACGGCCAGGAGCACGAGCTGAAGATCAACGCCGAGGACGGATCGGTCGTCAAGCACGAGACCGACCAGAACGACGGCGACGACGACAACTCCGGCAGCGGCGGCGGTGACGATGACGACGACGACAGCGACGACTGATCGAGGTTGACCTTTCGCTGAGGAGGCCGGGCCCGGGCGCGACGCGCTCGGGCCTCGGCGTTTGCGCGCTGCCGCATTGAGGCCGCGCAGCGAGAAACGGGTCTCAGGCCCTAGCCGCCGTCGGCGGACAGCAGATAGCCGGCGCCCCGCAGCGTGACGATCGCGGATCGTCCGAACGGCGCGTCTACTTTGCGTCGCAGGTTGCAGATGTAGACCGCGACGATGTTGACGTCGCCGTCGTAGGCGAAATCCCACACGTGCTCCAGGATCTCCGCCTTCGACACCACCTGACCAGCCTTGCTGGACAGGTATTCCAGCACCGCGAACTCCTTGGCGGTCAACGGTATGTCGGCGTTGCCGCGCCGGCAGCGCCGCTTCGCAGGGTCGATCGTCAGGTCGCCGTGGCGTCGCAGGGCCGGCGCGGCGACGGGGCGTCTCCGCAGCAGCGCTCGGATACGCGCCCGCAACACCGGAAACGAGAACGGCTTGGTCAGGTAGTCGTCGGCGCCGGAGTCGAGTCCTTCAATGACGTCGTGTTCGCCGTCTTTGGCGGTGAGGATCAAAATCGGCGTGTTCACGCCCGCCCCGCGCAGCTTGCGGCACAACCGGTATCCGTTGAGGCCGGGCAGCAGCACGTCAAGGATCAGCGCATCGTAGGGAACGGTTCTGGCCTTGAGCAGTGCGCGCGGGCCGTCGTGGGCGGCGTCTGTCGCGTATCCCGACGCCGCGAGCCCCCTTCGCACCACTTCGGTCAGACATTTGTCGGAGTCCACCAGAAGCAACCGCATGATCACAGGCTGCCACGGCGCGTCAAATTCCCCTTAAGCCCGCTTAAGACGCGTTAATGGACGGTTAAGAGTCCGTCGCGCAAAGTGGTCTTCGTCCGACCTTATTGACGAACGAAACGGAGCAACCATGAATGCGATGACACGTGCGATGCGGGCGCTGCTTGCGACTGCCGCCGGGGTTCTGTTGTTCAGCGGCGCCGGGGCCACGGCCGCCTACGCCGCCTCGGATGACGAGCCGCCTTCCCCTGTGACGTTGTCCGAGGCCGTCGAGATCGCGCAGTCCGAGTCGCCGGGCTGTGAGGCGTTCGGCGTCTTCTTCGAGGAAGACGGCGACGTGCCGGTGTGGAACGTGGAGCTGAGCTGCGAAGACGGCGTCTGGACGCAGATTCGCGTCGACGCCGAGGCCGGCACGGTGATTGACGAGGGCGATCCGGGCGACGCGCCGGAGTAGCCGGGGGGCGGCGGGCCTGGAC
>JBOGDN010000513.1:0-2890 GCA_050742995.1 Stackebrandtia sp.
CTCAGCGCGGCGCGGGCGCGGCGGATGCGGTCGGCGTGGCCGGGGCCGTACTGCGGCAGGCCGCCTCCCCAGCGGTGCACGGCGGTTTCGGCCGGCTGCGGCAGCCGCTCGCCGAGCAGCGTCGACAGCTCGGCGTGGGCGAGCGCGGCGAGGTCGGCGTCGTCTCGCTGCAGCAGGCTTTCCTCTCCGTAGCGTCCTACCGACGCCCGCACCAGGGACAGCTCCCCGGAGTCGATGTGGGGCCACTTGCGGTTGAAGAACGTCGCGGCCTTGACGCCGAAGCCCTCCACCGCGGGGACGAGGATCCCGGAGCGCCGCGGCAGGTCGGCGGCCGGCAGCGCGAGGGCGACCAGCGCGACGCTGGCGTAGTCGAGCTCTCCGATCGCGGCGCTTGCCGTGCTCGAGAGGTCGGCAAGCAGGCGGGCGGCGGGTCGGGCGGGCACGGCCAGCACCACGGCGTCGGCCTCGATTACCTGCGGCGCGCGAGTGTCGCCGACGACGGCCCGCCAGCCGTGCGGCACGCGCAGCAGCTCGCGCACGGGTAGACCGAGCCGCACGTCGGCGCGCGCGGCGTCGGCCGCCGCGTCGACCATCCGCGACAGTCCGCCTTGGATGGTCCCGAACACCGGCGCCGGAGTTTTTCCGGCCGGCGCGGGCAGACACTGGCGAACCGCGCCGGCCAGTGTGGAGTGCTTGCGGGCGGCGGCGGCCAGCGCGGGCACGGTCGCTTCGAGGGAGAGGTCGTCGGCGCGTCCGGCGTAGACGCCTCCCAGCAGCGGGTCGACGAGACGGTCGACGACCTCGTCGCCGAAGCGGCCGCGCACCAGTCGGCCGACGGAGACGTCTTCTTCGGCGCCCAACAGCGGCTCGCCGGAGTCGGGTTCGGAGGCCATGCGCTTGCGGCCGTCGGCGCCGACGATTTCGGCGACGTCGGCCGCGTCGGCGGGCACGCCCATGACGGTGCGGCGCGGCAGGTCGCGCACGGCGCCGGCAACGGCGAGCCCCGGCGGCAGCGCGGCGGGATGCGCCAGCTGCTCCCCCAGTCCGACCTTTCGCGCCAGGTCGACGCCTTCGTCGCGGCGCACCAGAAACGTCTCGGCGCCGGACTCGATCGGCCGCCCGGCGAACTCCTCGGTGCGGATTTTGCCGCCGAGGCGGCCGGTCTGTTCGACGACGGTGACGCGCACCTGCTCGCCGCCGCGTTCTCGCAGCCGCTGGGCGGCGGCAAGTCCGGCTATGCCTCCCCCGACGACGAGAACGTGGGTCATAACTCCCCCTTGCCGTGCGCGTGGACCAGCGCCACGGTCCGGGTGAGCGCGTCGGGGTCGGTTTCGGGCAGGACTCCGTGGCCGAGGTTGAAGACGTGTCCGCGCACGGATTCGGCGTCGGCCAGGACGCGACGCACTTCGGTCTCCAGGACCTCGGGCGGCGCCAGGAGGGTGCACGGGTCGAGGTTGCCCTGCACCGCCCGGTCGCCGACGAGCTTCGCGGCCTCGGAAAGCGGGGTGCGCCAGTCCACGCCCACGACGTCGGCGCCCGCGTCGCCCATCGCCGACAGGAGATGCGCCGTGCCGACGCCGAAGTGGATGCGGGGCACGCCGAGCCCGGAGACCGCCTGCAGCACGCGCGCGGAGTGCGGCGCGACGAAGCGCTCGTAGTCGGCGAGCGAGAGCGCGCCGGCCCAGGAGTCGAACAGCTGCACCGCGGAGGCGCCGGCTTCGATCTGGATCCGCAGGAACTGCGCGGTGATCGAGGCCAGCCGGGAGCACAGCGCGTGCCAGACCTCCGGGGCGCCGTGCATGAGCGCCTTGGTCTTGGCGTGGGTGCGCGACGGGCCGCCCTCGACGAGGTAACTGGCCAATGTGAAGGGCGCTCCGGCGAAGCCGATGAGCGGGGTGGCGTCGAGGGCGTCTCGCAGCAGGCGCACCGCCTCGGCGACGTAGCCGACGTCGTCGGGGGTCAGCTCGCGCAGCCGGTCCACGTCGGCCTGCTCGCGCACCGGGGCGCCGACGACGGGTCCCACGCCCGGCTTGATGTCGACGTCGACGCCGACGGCGGCCAGCGGCACCACGATGTCGGAGAAGAGGATCGCCGCGTCCACGCCGTGCCTTCGCACCGGTTGGAGCGTGACCTCGCAGACCACCTCGGGGGTCCGGCAGGCCTGAAGCATCGGGATGCCTTCGCGGAGCTTGCGGTACTCCGGCAGCGAACGGCCCGCCTGCCGCATGAACCACACGGGAGTATGCGGGACGGGTTCGCCTCGGCAGGCGCGCAGGAAAACAGAGTCGCGAACAGCTGCAGCGGTCATCGTGGGAATCGTCGCACGCGCGGCCGCACACCGACCGCGCGACCGTAGGGAGCGTTTCGCGGATCACCGTCGCGTGGCGCGGGCCACACGCGATATGGCGCAAAGCGTTGTTCGGTTTGACGCGCCGTCGGCGTGCCGCTGTGGACGCGCGGCGGCAAGGGGCCATAGAGTCGGCGCGTGGCAGCGGGAACCGAATCCGGCGACGAGACGCTCGACGACTTTCGCCGCGCCGTGCGGTCATTGCGTTCCCGCCGGCCCGGTGAAGGAATCACTGTGGAGGAGACAGACGCGCCCAAGCGCATCGCCCCCCACGCCTTCGCGCTGCTCGGGGAAGCCGAGCGCGCGTCCGGTCCCGCCGCGACCGGGCGGCTGATCCTGCTGCACGACCCGCAGGGGCACGAGGCGTGGAACGGCACGTTCCGGCTGGTTGCCTTTTTGTCCGTCGACCTGGACGCCGAGTCGGCCGCCGACCCGCTGCTGGCGGACATGGCCTGGTCCTGGTTGATCGGAAGCCTCAACGCCGCCTCCGCCGACCACAGCGGCTGCGGCGGCACCGTCACCTGTACGTCGTCGGTGAAGTTC
>JBOGDN010000514.1:0-6921 GCA_050742995.1 Stackebrandtia sp.
GCCACCTGCAGCGCGGCCAGGCCGACGCCTCCGGTGGCGGAGTGGATGAGAATCCGCTCGCCGGGTTTGAGCCCGGCCACCTTCTCCAGTCCCAGCCACGCGGTCAAGAACACTATGGGCGCCGAGGCGCCCTTGGCGAAAGTCCACCCCTCGGGCATGTGCGTCAGGGCGCGGGAGTCGCCGACGGCCACAGGACTCATCGCGTCGCTCAGCAGACCCATCACGCGGTCGCCGGGCGCGAACTCGGCGACGTCGGGACCGACCTCGATCACCGTGCCCGCGCCTTCATGTCCCACGCCTTCAAGGCCCTCGACCATGCCCATCGCCACGACGAGGTCGCGGAAGTTCAATCCGGACGCGCCCATCCGCACGCGCACCTGGCCGCGGGCCAGGGGCTGGTACGCCTGCGGCGCGGGCAGTCTGTCCAAGACGCCCCCCTCGGCGACGCCGAGACGCCAATGCTCGTCCGGCGGCGCCGAAAGGACCCGCCGGTCTTTCACGCGCGTCAGGCGGGGAACGCGAACGTCGCCGCCGCGCACGCGCACCTCCGACTCCCCGGAGGCGAAGACCGGGGCCGCGGCCTCGATCGCGGCGTCGGCCACGCCGTCGTCGGCGTACAGCAGCCCGAACCGGCCCGGATGCTCGGTCTGCGCCGAACGCGCCAACCCGGCCGCGGCCGCCTGAACCGGACCGTCCCCGGCGACGACGAACACCAGCCGCGAGTCGGCGAACCGGTCCGCGGCCAGCCACTGCTGCGCCAGCTCCAACGCGCCGACCACGACGTCTCGCACCTCGCCGCCGCCGACAGGCACCGCCGCCAGACTCGGCGCCGGCTCGGGCAGCGACGCCAGATCCGGCGTCTCGCCGTCGAGGAGACGCCAGTCGACCTCGACGCCCGACGCCGCGTCCGTGCCGCCCGCAGGCGTCCAGTCGACCTTGAGCAGGCCGTCGTGCTTGGTGCCGCGCCCGCCGGCCAAGCCCCGCGAGGACACCTCTCGCGACACCATGGACTCCACACTGGCCAGCGCGCGTCCGGTCTGGTCGGCCACCCGCACCCGCATCGAGTCCGCCCCGAGCGTCAACCGCACCCGCGCAGACGACGCGCCGACCGCGAACAACTCCACACCCGACCACGCGAAGGGCACCGACGGCGGCTTGGCTTCGCCGTCGGTCGGGCCGAGCAGCGCGCCGTGCAGCGTCGCGTCGAGCAACGCCGGATGAATCCCGAACCGGCCGGCCGCTTTGGCCTGCTCCCGCGGCAAAGCCACCTCGGCGAACACGTCGTCGCCGCGCCGCCAGGCCGCCGTCAGACCCTGGAAACAGGGACCGTACTCGTAACCCGAAGCGGCCAGCCGCGGGTAAAACTCCGAAACGTCGACGGGCCGCGCGCCAGGCGGCGGCCACGCGACGAGGCCGAACTCCTCGTCGGCGGCGTCTGAGTCTTTCGTCGCGACGAGCACGCCGAGGGCGTGACAGGTCCACGGTTCGTCGTCGGCCGCATCGGCCGGTCTGGAGTAGATCGCCGCCGGACGACGCTCCTCGGCCTGTCCCTCCTCCGGCTGTCGCACCGACACCTGTATCTGGACGGCCTCGTCGTCGCTCAGCAGCAGCGGGGCCTGCAGCGTCAGCTCGTCCAGGCGGGTGCAGCCGACCGTCTCGCCGGCTCGCAGGGCCAGTTCGACGAAGGCGGTCCCGGGCAGCAGCACATTGCCGGCCACGGCGTGGTCGGCAAGCCAGGGGTGGGTCTTCACGGACAGACGGCCGGTCAGCAGCAGCTCGTCCGACCCGGCCACGCGCACCGCCGCGCCGAGCAACCCGTGATCGGCGGCCTCGAGACCGGCCTGCGTCACGTCGCCCGAGTCGTGCTCCGACTCCAGCCAGAACCGCTGACGCTGGAAGGGATACGTCGGAAGATCCACGCGGCGCGCTCCCGTGCCGGAGAAGTACGCGCTCCAGTCCACCGAAACACCGCGCACGTGCGCGGCGGCGAGGGCGGAGGCCGTCGTCTCTACTTCGGAGCGTCCCGGGCGCAGCACGGGGGTGAAGGTCGCCGCGTCGTCGGAGACGCACGACTGCGCCATGGCCGACAGCACGCCGTCGGGGCCGAGCTCCAGGAACATGTCGACGCCGGCGGCTTCAAGCGCGCGGACGCCGTCGCGGAACCGGACGGTCCGGCGGACGTGCCGCACCCAGAACTCCGGCGTGCACATCTCCTCGGTCGACGCCGCGGCGCCGGTCAGATTGGAGACGATCGGAATCCGGGGCGCCTGATAGGACAAACCCTTGGCGACCGCGTGAAACTCGTCGAGCATCGCGTCCATGCGCGGGGAGTGGAAGGCGTGGCTGACGGTCAGTCGCTTGGTCTTGCGGCCGCGGGCTTCGAAATCCGAAGCGATCGCCAGCACCGCGTCTTCGTCGCCGGAGACCACGACGGACGCCGGGCCGTTGACCGCGGCGACGTCGACGCGATCGCTCAACACCCCGGCGACCTCGTCTTCCGAGGCCTGCAACGCGGCCATCGCCCCGCCCTCGGGCAGCTCCTGCATCAGGCGGCCGCGAGCCGCCACAAGAACGCACGCGTCCTCAAGCGACAACACGCCCGCCGCGTGTGCGGCGGCCAGCTCGCCGATCGAGTGCCCGCACAGGAAGTCCGGCCGCACGCCCCACGCCTCGACCGTCCTGAACAACGCGACCTCGACGGCGAACAGCGCCGGCTGGGTATAGGCGGTCTGGTCGATGAGGCGCGGGTCGTCTCCGAACAACACCTCTTGAAGTGGGCGCTCAAGGCGCAGGTCCATCTCGGCGCACACCTCGTCAAGGGCTGCCGCGAAGGTGGCGCAGTTCTCGTAAAGCCCGCGTCCCATGCCCAGCCGTTGGCTGCCTTGTCCGGTGAACAGGAACGCCGTCTTGCCGTTTGCGACCGACCCCCGCACCACGCCCGGCGCGTCGGCGCCTTCGGCCAACGCCCTGAGTCCGGCGACGAAACCGGCGCGATCGCCGGCGACTACCGCCGCGCGCTCGTCCAAAGCAGAACGAGTCGTCGCCGCCGACCAGCCCACGTCCACGGGCGACAGCTCTTCGTCGCCTTCGACCCTGTCCAGCAGCCTCCGCGCCTGCGCTCGCAACGCGTTCGCGGACCGTCCGGACACCACCCACGGCACGGCTTCCGGGGCCGGGTTCTCGTCGGCCTCGGCTTCGGCGGGGTCGGGCGCCTGCTCCAGGATCACGTGCGCGTTGGTGCCGCTGATGCCGAACGACGAAACGCCCGCCCGACGCGGACGGCCGACGTCGGGCCACTGCCGCGACTCGGTCAGCAGCTCCACCGCGCCCGACGACCAGTCCACATGCGGCGAAGGCTCGTCCACATGCAGCGTCTTCGGAAGCACCCCGTGCCGCATCGCCATCGCCATCTTGATCACGCCGCCCATTCCCGCGGCGGCGATCGAGTGGCCGATGTTCGACTTCAGCGAGCCAAGCCACAGGGGCCGGTCGGCGGGTCGGTCCTGTCCGTAGGCGGCCAACAGCGCGGTGGCTTCGATCGGGTCGCCCAGCTTCGTTCCCGTCCCGTGCGCCTCCACCGCGTCGACGTCGGCGGCCGTCAGCCGAGCGTCGGCCAGCGCCGCCCTGACGACGCGTTCCTGAGCCCGGTCAGAGGGCGCCGTCAGTCCGTTGCTGGCGCCGTCCTGATTGAGCGCGGAGCCTCGGACGACAGCCAGCACCTCGTGCCCGTTGCGGCGTGCGTCGCACAACCGCTCCGTCAACAGCACGCCAACGCCCTCGGCCCAGATCGTGCCGTCGGCCGCCGCCGCGAACGACTTGACCCTCGCGTCCGGGGACAGACCCCGCTGTCGGCTGAACTCGACAAATCCGTTCGGCGCCGACATGACGGCCGCGCCGCCGGCAAGGGCCATCTCGCATTCGCCCTTGCGCAACGCCTGAGCCGCCAGGTGCAGCGCGGTCAGCGACGACGAACAGGCGGTGTCCACACTCACCGCCGGGCCCTGGAGGCCGAGCGTGTAGGCGATCCGGCCGGAGGCGACGCTGGCCGACGTGCCGGTGCCCACGTAGCCCTCGACGGACGTGGGGACCCGCGGCAGCCGGGACACGTAGCCGGTGGCGACGAGGCCGGTGAACACGCCCACGTCGGAGCCCTTCAGCGACAGCGGGTCGACGCCGGCTCGCTCCAGCGCCTCCCACGACGTCTCGAGCAGCAGCCGTTGCTGCGGATCCATGGCGAGCGCCTCCCGAGGGGAGACGCCGAAAAACGACGCGTCGAACTCGGCCGCCTCGTGCAGAAAGCCGCCTTCGTTGACGTACGACGTGCCGCTGCGTTCGCCGTCGGGGTCGTAGAGCGCGTCGAGATCCCAGCCGCGATCGGTCGGGAATCCGCTGACGGCGTCGCGGCCCGCCGCCACCAGCTCCCACAGGTCCTCCGGAGACTCGACGCCGCCGGGAAAGCGGCAGGCCATGCCCACGATCGCGATCGGCTCGTGTTCCTTGGCCTCCGCGGCGCGAAGCCGCTGCTGCGCCTGGCTCAAGTCGGCCGTCACCAGCTTCAGGTATTCGCGGAGCTTTTCGGCGGTCGTGGCCTGGTTCATTTTTTCCTCATGTGGGTTCGAAGAACTGCGAAGACGGCGTCGACCGTCGGGTAAGGAGGCGCTGCGCACCTTGTCGATCAGCGCGAACATTTCGTCGTCCGAGGCCGCGTCGAGAGCCGCCTCGGCGACGACGCCTTCGGAGTCGCCGGCGCCGCCGCCCTGCTTCCACAGCAGAGCCTCCAGGCGTTTCGCGACCTGGCCGCGCGTCTCGTCGTCCGGCGACAGTTCCGCGAGGCGTTTTTCGAGCTGTTCGAGCGCGCCGAAGACGGGCGGTTCGACGCTGTCGTCGCCCGGCTGTATCTCGTCGAGCAGAAAGTCCGCCAGGACCGACGGCGTCGGGTGGGTGAAGACCAGCGTGGAGGGCAGGCGCAGACCGGCGGCCGCGTCGAGCCGATCGCGCAGCTCGACCGCGGCCGGCGAGTCGAGGCCCAGATCCTGGAATGTCCGATCGGCGACCACGTCTTCCGAGGCGGCCAGCCGCAGGGCGCCGGCCACGTCGGCGCGGACCTGTTCCAGCACAACGCGCTGCTGTTCGAGTCGCCGCAGCCCGGCGAGGCGTCGACGCAGCGGCGCCGGCTCGTCGCTCCCTTTTGAGGCAATGGCACGTGTCGGAAGATCCACGCGCTCCTGTTCGGCTCTGGCGAACACCGCCGTGCCGTACGCGCCCGGCAGGCCGCGCGCGTACGCCTCCGCAAGGGACGCCAGAAAGCCGGCGGGTCCTTCCTCGCCGCGGCGCAGTGTGCCCAACGCCGTCGCGTCCGCGCCGGTTTCGGCGAACGTCTCCCGCATCCCCGCCGCCAGCGTCGGATGCGCGCTTGCCTCGATGAAGAAGCCGAACCCGTCCGCCAGCAGGGATCGCACCGTCTCGTCGAAACGCACCGGCTGCCGCAGATTGGCGTACCAGTAGTCCGCGTCGAGCCGTTCGGCGTCGACAAGACCGCCGGTCACCGTGGAGTAGAACGGGATCGTCGACGCGCGCGGCGCGATGCCCTGGAACGCCTCGAGCAGCGGTTCGCGGATCGACTCCACCTGCGCGGAGTGGGAGGCGCAGTCCACCCCGATCCGCCGCGCCCGCACCTCGCCGGCCTCGCAGGCGGCGGCCAGCTCGTCGAGCGCCGTCAGCTCACCGGAGACCACAGTCGACGACGCCCCGTTCGTCGCCGCCACCGAGATCCGCTCGCCCCACGGCGCGATTCGCCGCCGCGTCTCCTCGGCGGGCAGGGGGACGAAGACCATCCCGCCCCGCCCCGACAACCGTTCGCCGACGATCCGGGCGCGCACTGCCGCAAGCTTCGCGCCGTCATCCAAGGACAGACCGCCGGACACGGTCGCCGCGGCGATCTCGCCTTGCGAGTGCCCCACGACGGCGTCCGGAGTCACGCCGGCGGCCCGCCACACCGCCGCCAGCGACACCGACACCGCCCACGAGGCGCACGGCGCCGCCACGTTCGTCGCCGAGCCGTGCGTGTAGGGCCGCAACGCCGCGTGGCATTCGCTCAGCCGTGCGGCGAATACCGGCGAAGCCTCCGCCAGTTCCGTCGCCGTCTCGAGTCGCCGCGACCCCTGCCCCGGGAAGACGAAGGCCGCTTTCGGGCTCGGGGAGGCCGTGGCAGATTCAGGGCAGCCGTCGAGGTTCTCTGCGTTCGCAGGCATGGGAATTTCTCTGAAGAGTGGTGATGCGGGCGATTGACGGCGTCACCCTACAAGCGAGGCGAACATGTGTAAAGGCGTCGATTAAAGACGCCAATGCGCTTTTGAAACGCGGTGAAACTCGTTCTCGGAACGCGGTGAAACGCGCACGGTCAATTGAATGAGCCGTTCACTCCATAATCGTTCGGGGAGTTCGGTGTCCCCGGCCGCGCTCAGCTCGCGGGCGTCGGCGCCGAGCGGCCGCCGCGGCATGGCCGCGGAGTTTTGGACCTGCCGCCGCGCCGTGTCCGGCGGAGCGCGGTCCCACAAGGCGTCGACCATCCGCTCGACGGGGACGATCCGACCGGGCTCCAGCAGCAGCATCGCCGGCAGTTTGCGCAGCGACTGCCGGGGAAAGACCACGGGCCGGCCGTCGCGCAGCACCTCGAGCGGGCCGCGTATCCGAAACTCCGTCATCGCGTGCACTCGCCTTCGCGGACGAACGTGCAGCTTCCGGCCCTATGTAGCATTCCGGCTGACCCCTATGTAGTATACCGGCTATGAGTAAAAAAATCCGAGTCACCACCGCGGTGGCCGAGGTGCTCGCCTGCTTCCTCACGGATCCGCAGACCGAACGATATGGACTGGATCTGATGCACGACACCGGGCTGCCCAGCGGCACCCTGTACCCGAT
>JBOGDN010000515.1:0-7678 GCA_050742995.1 Stackebrandtia sp.
CTGCTGCAGCGCATCCGCAAGCAGTCGCCCGGCGGCGCCGTCGCCGACCTGAGCGCCGCCGACTACATCGGCGCGCTCATCGGCGGCCTGGCGTTCCCGTTCCTGCTGCTGCCGCTGTTCGGGCAGCTGCGAGGCGTCGTCGTCGTGGGCGCCGTCAACGCCGTCGCCGGGCTGCTGCTGGTGTTCACCGTCTTCCGCGGAGACGTCGGACGCCGCGGCCGCTGGACGCTGATACCGTCCGCGATCGCCGTCTCGGCGCTGCTCGTCGGCTGCTACGCCTACGCCGACCGCTTCGAGGCCAGCGCCCAGCAGGCGCTGTTCGCGCACCCGATCGTCTACCAGGAACACACCGACTACCAGCAGATCGTCATGACCGAGTCGATCTCGCCGTTCGGCGACGACGACCTGCGGCTGTTCCTCAACGGGGACTTGCAGTTCTCCTCGGTCGACGAGTACCGCTACCACGAGTCGCTCGTGCACCCGGCCATGTCCGGCGACCGCTCCGACGTCCTGGTCCTCGGCGGAGGCGACGGCCTGGCGCTGCGCGAGGTCCTGCGGTACCCCGACGTGGACTCGGCGACCCTCGTCGAGCTCGACCCGGCCATGACCGAGCTGGGCCGCACCCACCCGAAGCTGGCCGAGCTCAACGAGAACGCGTTCGACGACCCGCGGGTCGACGTCGTCAACGCCGACGCCTTCAAGTGGCTTGAACAGCAGGACGCCGGCGCCTACGACGTGATCGTCGTCGACATGCCCGACCCCGACTCCACGACCACGGCCAAGCTGTACTCGGTGGAGTTCTACGGGATGGCCGCTTCGGTGCTCGCCGACTCCGGCCGCATGTCGATCCAGTCCGGCTCGCCGTACTTCGCGCCGAAGTCGTTTTGGTGCGTCAACGAGACCGTCGCCGAGGCGGGCCTGGAAGCCGTGCCGTACCAGGCGTCGGTGCCGTCCTTCGGGGACTGGGGCTTCCACCTGGCCGCCAAGGACGCCGCGCCGCAGCTGCGGATCGACGCGCCGACGCCGCCGCGCTACCTGGACGAGGCCACGCTGGCGGCGTCGTCCGTCTTCCCGGCGGACAGGGCGAAGCTGGACGTGCCGGCGTCCACGGTGCTGGATCCGGTCATCATGGAGTACGCCCGCTCCGAATGGCGCAGCGGCGCCTAAGAGCTCGTCACGTCGTCAGTCGGATCGGCGACGGCGTGCGCCGGGTCGAGCACCCGCTTCAAGAACACCTTGGTGCGCTCGGCCTGCGGACGCTCCAGCACCTGCGCGGGTTCGCCCTCCTCGACGATCACCCCGTCGTCCATGAAGATCACCCGGTCGGCGACCTCCTTGGCGAAGCCCATCTCGTGCGTCACGACCATCATGGTCATGCCGTCGTCGGCCAGCGACCGCATCACCGCCAGCACGTCGCCGACCAGCTCCGGGTCGAGCGCGGAGGTCGGCTCGTCGAAAAGCATCAGGTCCGGCTCCATCGCCAGCGCCCGGGCGATCGCCACCCGCTGCTGCTGCCCGCCCGACAGCCGTGCCGGGTACTCGCCGGCCTTGTCCGCGACGCCCACCTTCTCCAGCTGCTCCGCGGCGATCCGCTTCGCCTCGGCCGCCGACCGCTTCAGCACCTTTCGCTGCGCGACCATCACGTTTTGCAGCGCCGTCATGTGCGGAAACAGGTTGAACTGCTGGAAGACCATCCCGATGTGACGTCGCGCCAGGTCCAGGTTGGCGTCGGGATGGGTCAGCAGGAAGCCGTCCACGAAGATCTCGCCCGACGTCGGCGTCTCAAGCAGGTTGACGCAGCGCAGCAAGGTGGATTTGCCGGAGCCGGAGGGACCCACGACGCACACGACCTCGCCGGGGCGGATGACGATGTCGATGCCCTTGAGGACCTCGAGTTGGCCGAAGTGCTTGTGCAGCCGGCGGACTTCCACCTGGGGCGCCGCCTGGGACGGTGTGTTCATCGAGCCTTAGCCTGCCTTGCCTCAAGACGGCGCACCGCGAAGCTCAGCGGCACCGTGATGGTCAGATACGTGAGCCCGGCGAGGAGGAGGGGCGTGGCGTTGCCCTTTTCGTTCGCCAGGTCGGTGCCGAATTTGAGGAGTTCGGCTTCGCTGGCCATGACGCCGATGGCGAAGACGAGGGAGGTGTCCTTGGTAAGCAGGACCGCCTCGTTGGTCAGCGGCGGGATCACGATTCGCGTCGCCTGCGGCAGGATCACCGTGAACATGGCCCGCGTGTAGGACATGCCGAGCGAACGGGACGCCTCCATCTGTCCCTTGGGGACGGCTTGAATCCCGGCGCGGAAAGTCTCCGCCATGTATGCGGCGGCCACCAGGCCGAGACCCAGCGCCACCGTGCCGAAGGAGCCGAAAGGCAGCTGGAACCCGGGGTAGGCCACCGGCAGGAAGAAGGCGAAAAGCACCAGGACAAGCAGCGCCGGCAGACCGCGGAAGACCTCGATGAACACCGTGGCGATCCACCGGTTCGGCGCCGCCGAGGACATGCGCATCAACGCGACGAAGATTCCAAGCACGAAGCCGATCGCATACGCCGACACGGTGTACAGGACCGTGTTGACGAGTCCGACGACGAACAGCTTGGGCATCGAGTCGCCGATGTACTCGGGCCTGAAGAACTTGTCGACGACTTCGACCCAGTCGGCCATCAAGCCGATCGCCACGGCGGCCACGACGAGGACGGCGTACTGGATCGTCCTGCTGATCTGGTTGCGCCTGCGCGGGCTGAGCCCGGGATGCAGCTGCGGCCGTTCTGCGGAGTCGGGCGCCGCGGCGACGGCGCCGCCCGACTCGCCGTCGGAGTCGGCGGTCATGAAGCTTCCGCTTCGGCCTCGAACCACCTCGCGTAGATCTCGTCGTACTTCTCGTTCGACTTGGACTCGGCCAGCACGTCGTTGACGACCTCCACCAGCCGTTCGTCGGCGTCCTTCTTCATGCCGAGCCCGTAATGGGAGCCGGTTTCGATGACCCCGCCGAGCTCGAAGTCTTCGGCGAAGCTGTCGTCGGTGGCGAGCCACTCCTGGAGCACGGGGAGGTCCTGGAGGATGACGTCGACCTGGCCCGACTCCAGCGCCAGCTTCTGCTTGGCGGAGTCGGGGAACTCCCGCGGCTCCACGTCGTTGTCCTTGGCGTAGCTGAGGCTGGTCGTCGAGGCTTGGACGCCGAGCGACAACTCGTCCTCTTTCACCTGCTCGATGCTTTCCACCGGCTCGCCCTTGGGCGACAGGAAGGCGACGACCTCGTCGAAGTAGGGGTCGGAGAAGGTTATGTTCTTCGCGCGTTCGTCGGTGATGGTCATGCCGGCCGCGGCCAGATCGCACCGGTTGCCGCTCAGGGCGGCCCCGTTGTTGATCTGGTTGAAGTCCATGTCCACGAGCTCCTGCTCCAGGCCCAGCTCGGCGGCGATCAGGTCCACGATGTCGACGTCGAAGCCGACGATCTCGTCGCCCGCCTTGTACTGGAACGGCACGTAAGGCAAATGCGTGCACACCGTGAGCTTGTCGGGGTTTACCAGGGTGACGGTGTATCCGCCGGGCGTCTCGACCTCCTGGGGACCGTCGGCGCAGCCGACCGCCCCGACGAGGAGAGTCGCGGCTGCCGCCGCGACGAGCGCCAAGCGGCGAAGGGGTACATGGGTCATAAATTCACGCCTAGCTGGTCTGTGTTGACATTGCAAGAAAGCATCTCAGACATCTATGACATTGGCTGTATCGATTAAATAAAAATAACGCCGAATGCTCACGCACAGTCAATGCGCGTGACTCGAATAGAACGAAGCGTGACGGTTACGCGATTACGGCGTTCATCCGGTCAGCCTTGCCTTCACAAGCGCGGACACCGTCTTGCCGTCGGCCCGACCGGCGACCTTCGCCTGCACGGCCTTCATCGCCTGGCCCATCTGCCTGGGCTCGGTGAACGACTCGGCGGCGAAGACGTCGTCGACGATCGCGGTCAACTCCGCCTCGGTCAGCTGCCTGGGGAGGTAGCCGGCGAGCACCCGGCCCTCGGCGCGCTCGCGCTCGGCCTGCTCGGCCCGTCCTCCCGCCTCAAAGGCCTCGGCGGCCTCGTCGCGCTGTTTGGCCTGCTTGGCGACGATCTTCCGCACTTCCTCGTCGGAAAGCGAACGGGCCTGCTTCCCGGCCACCTCCGCGGTGCGCACCGCGGTCAACGCCATGCGCAGGGTGTTGAGAACCAGCTCGTCGCGGTTCTTCAGCGCCGCGGTCATGTCGGCTTCCAGCTGGCCCTTGAGAGTGCTCATAAATCAACAAACTACCGTGGACATTGTGAAACAGCGTCGTCAGCACCAGTCACCAAGCAACGACCGCGCGTCGTCCCGCGGCGGCGGGATCCTCGCCTTCGCGGGGTTCGCGGCCGCGGCCGGCGCCGCCGCCCTCGCCTACGGCGCGCTGATCGAGCGCAAGCGGTACACGCTGCGGCATTTCGAGACGCCGGTGCTGGATCCCGACGCCGAGCCGCTGCGCGTCCTGCACATCTCGGACCTGCATCTGACGCCCCACCAGCACGACAAGGTCGAGTGGGTCGCCTCGCTGGCCGCGCTCGCTCCGGACCTGGTGGTGCTGACGGGGGACAACCTCGCCCACCCCGAGGCGGTCTCCACCGTCTCGGCCGCCTTGGCGCCGCTCTTCGAGTTCCCCGGCGTTTTCGTGTTCGGCTCCAACGACTACTACGGTCCGGTGCCGAAGAACCCGCTGCGCTACTTCAATCCGAACCGGGAGCCGATCTACGGCGCGGAGCTTCCCGTCGAGGAGCTGCGCAAGGTGCTGTCCGGCGCCGGCTGGCACGACCTCAACAACGCCTCCGCCGAGGTTGTGGCCGGGGGTCGCCGCGTGGCGGCGGTCGGCGTCGACGACCCGCATATCGACCTCGACGACTACGACCTCGTCGCCGGAGAAGCCCCCGAGGCCGACCTCACCCTCGGCGTCGTCCACTCGCCCGAGCCGCGCGTGCTCGACCAGATGGCCGCCGACGGCTACCGGCTCCTGCTCGCCGGGCACACCCACGGCGGGCAGATCTGCGTCCCCGGTTTCGGCGCGCTGGTCACCAACTGCGGGCTCGACCGCCGTCGGGTCAAGGGCCTGCACCCCTACGGCGGCTCCCTGCTTCACGTGTCGGCCGGTCTTGGCACCAGCCCGTACTCGCCGGTGCGCTTCGCCTGCCCGCCCGAGGCGAGCGTGCTGACGCTCGTCCCCGCCTGACAAGGCCGAAGTTTCCGCTTCCCGACGATCCGCGACGAATCATCGCCGTGCGTATGGAATTGCGCGCGGATTGTGTTGTGAGATTGAACTCATATAGCTCAATTACATGACGTTTGCATTCACGCGGCGCATCCTGGAAGAGGAACACGAAAACAGTGCAGAGCGTGACACGCTCTGCACTGCTTGCGTTTTCGCCCATTGTCGCCCGCCCCCAGAGAAACCGAAAAATACCGAGGGGACGGTGATTCGATGGCGCCCAAGACGGAAACCCCGCCGCGCCATCGCGGTTCGAAAGAATACGAACATCTCAAGCCGCTGTTCGACGAGCTGGCCGAGCTCGACGCCGACGACCGGCACCACGACGAAGTTCGCGACGAACTCGTCACCGGGCATCTGCCGCTGGCCGAACATGTGGCGCAACGATTCTCAGGCAAAGGAATATCCGAAGAAGACCTCTTCCAGGTCGCCGCGGTGGGTCTCATCCACGCGGTGGACAGATTCGACCCGAACCACGGCGCCGACTTCCTGTCGTACGCCGTGCCGACGGTGATGGGGGAGGTGCGCCGGCACTTCCGCGACGCCAGCTGGCCGATGCGGGTGCCGCGCAGACTCAAAGAACTCCACCTTTCCGTCAGCAACGCCGCGAACACGCTCGCGCAGCGGCTGGGGCGCAACGCCACGCCGGAGGAGATCGCGGAGTACCTGGACGTCGACGTCCACGAGGTATATGAGGGACTCGAGGCGAGACAGGCCTATCGCGCCGTCTCGCTTGACGAGCCGCCTTTCGAAGGCGACGAGCGGACGCCGCTGGCCGAAGCCGTCGGAACCAGGGACGCCGGCCTAGAGCAGGTCGACAACCACGAATCCCTGGCGCCGCTGCTGCAAGATCTGCCGCGGCGGGAGCGCCGGATTCTGGCGCTGCGGTTCTTCGGGGACATGACGCAGGCTCAAATCGCCGAGCGCGTCGGCATATCCCAGATGCACGTGTCCCGGCTGCTCAGCCGCACGCTGACTCAGCTGCGCGACGATCTCGTCGAGGAAGGCGTCGACTATGTCGCCGGCTGAAGTCGAGGTCCGCGCGAGCCGCCGGGACAAGATGTTCTTCCCCGACGCCGGGGTGACCAAGGGCCAGGTTTTCGACTACTACCGGGACGTCGCCGAGGCGATGCTGCCGCACCTGAGACGGCGGCCCGCGACGCTGCGCCGATTTCCCGACGGGATCGACGCCGAGGGCTTCTTCCAGAAGGAAGTCTCCGGACACTTTCCCGACTGGCTCGACGTCGCCGACGTGCCGCTGCGCCAAGGCGGCGTGCAGCACTACGCGGTCGTCTCGGACGTCGCGTCCCTGCTGTACCTGGCGGACCAGGCGACGATCGAGTTCCACATCTGGCCTTCGGCGATCGACTCGCTCGACGACCCCGACCTGATCGTCGTCGACATCGACCCGCCGCAGGAGATCGCGCTCGCCGAGCTGCGCAGCGTCGCGCGCCGGACGCGCGATCTCCTGTCCGACCTCGGCCTCGTCCCGTTCGTGCAGGCCACGGGCGGGAAGGGGTTTCACGTGGTCGCGCCGCTTGACGCGTCCGCGTCCTTCGACGAGGTGCGCGCGCTGGCCGCCGATGCGGCCGACGCGCTCGTGGACTCCGATCCGCGGCGCCTCACCACGGCGCAGCGCAAGCGCGACCGGGGAGACAGGATCTTCCTGGACGTCAACAGAAACGGCTACGCGCAGACGTTCGTCACGCCGTATTCGCTGCGGGCGCGTCCCGGCGCTACCGCGGCCGTGCCGCTCGACTGGGACGAGCTTGGCAAGGCCGAGCCGAACGGCTGGAACATCACGCGGGCGTTGAGACGCCTCGCGCGCAAGGCGGATCCGTGGGCGTCGATATACGACCACGCCGCTTCCGCGCACGCGGCGCGACAGCGGCTCGCCTCGCTTGTCGACCGCGGCTGAACGCCACTTCGCGTCGGGCCCGTTCCCCGTCGGGGGGCGGGCCCGACCGCTGTGCGAAGGCGGTTCGCGCGCGTGCCTCGGCGCCCAAAATGTTTCGCGAAGCGGCGCGACGGCAATCCGACGGGCATGGCCGATTGACCGCCCGCGACCTTCGGAGGCGAACGTGCTGAGCGAACGCGACCGCAAAACCTTGGACGAGATGGCGCGGGGGATTCAGGACGAGGATCCGAAATTCGCGCGTCGTTTCGAGCTCGGCTTCGAGCGGCGACCCGCGCTGTGGCCTTACACCGCGGCCGTGGCGTTTTCGATCGTGCTGCTCGCCGTCGGCATCGGGCTCGCCATGCAGGCGACGGCCGTGTTCGCGGCGGTCCTCGTCGTATTCGCGATCGCGGCTCGCCTGCTGGCGGCCGGTTACGCGGCAAGGCACGACGAGGGCGAATGAACCGAGGCAGGGACGGCCAAGCCGCCACGGCGGCGTGCGAACCCCGGCC
>JBOGDN010000516.1:0-3901 GCA_050742995.1 Stackebrandtia sp.
CGCCAACACCATCACCGTCTTGATGGTCGGCAACCCGCAGATGGACGACATCGCCGAGCTGACGGCCGACCACTTCACCGCCGAAACCGGAATCACCGTCAAGTTCACCACGCTGCCCGAAAACGAGCTGCGCGACAAGGTCACCCAGGACGTGGCCACCGAGGGTGGCCAGTACGACGTGGCCACGATCGGCGCGTACGAGGCGCCCATCTGGGCCGAGAACGACTGGCTGCACGAACTGACGAGCTTCGCTCAAGAAAGCGAGGACTACGACTACGACGACCTGCTGGATCCCATAGTGCAGTCGCTGTCCGGAAAGGACGACAACATGTACGCCGCGCCGTTCTACGGCGAGTCGTCGTTCTTGATGTACAACAAGGAGCTGTTCGACGAGGCCGACCTCGAGATGCCGGAGCATCCGACCTGGCAGGAGGTCGCCGATCTCGCCGCCGAACTGCACGACCCCGACGACGACGTCGCCGGCATCTGCCTGCGCGGACTGCCCGGGTGGGGCGAGGTGTTCGCGCCGCTGACGTCGGTGGTGAACACCTTCGGCGGCACCTGGTTCGAAGCGGACTGGACGCCGAAGGTCGACTCGCCGGAGTTCACCGAGGCCGTGGAGTTCTATGTGAACCTGGTGCGGGACTACGGACAGTCGGGCGCGGCTCAGGCCGGCTACACCGAATGCCTCAACACGTTCGGCCAGGGGCAGGCGGCGATGTGGTACGACGCCACCGCGGCCGCCGGCGCCCTTGAGGACCCCGAGGCGAGCGCAGTGGCCGGCGAGGTCGGCTACGCGCACGCCCCGGTCGTCGAGACCGACAACTCCGGCTGGCTGTGGGCCTGGGCGTGGGCTATGCCGAAGACCACCGAGAAGGCCGACTCCGCCTGGGAGTTCATCGAATGGGCGACGTCCAAAGAGTACGAGCAGCTGGTAGGCGAGGAGCTGGGCTGGTCCCGCATTCCCGCCGGCAAACGCGCGTCCACCTATGAAAACCCGGAGTACCTCGATTCGGCGGGGGCGTTCGCCGACATCACGCTCGAGTCGATCGAAGCCGCCGACCCGACCGACCCGGGCGTGCAGCCGAGGCCGGCGATGGGAGTGCAGTTCGTCGGGATCCCGGAGTTCGCCGATCTGGGAACCAAGGTGTCTCAGGAGATCGCCGCGGCGATCAGCGGATCGATCACTGTGGAAGAGGCGCTGGCCGAGGGACAGAAGCACGCCGAAGAGGTGGCCGAAAAGTATCGGGACTAGGGCTTGTCCTGCCCGAAGGCTCTCGCACAGAAAGGTCCGACGTGTCCCAGGTGTTGACCGCCCCCGAAAGCGCCGCCTCGCCGCGACGCCGGCGGGCCCCGCGCGCGCGAAAACCCGGCGCCGCACAGCGCTGGTCGCGGCGCGCCCCGCTGCTGCCGGCCCTGCTGTTCGTCGTCGCGGTGACGCAGATTCCGTTCCTGTACACCGTCTACCTGTCCACGAGAAGCTGGAACGCGCTGTCGGTCGAGCCGAGCAGCTTCATCGGCGTCGACAACTACGCCGCCGTCCTGTCCGACGCCCGGCTGCGCGCGGCGGTGTTCAACACCGTCACGCTCACCGCGAGCGCCGTGCTCATCTCGCTGCTGCTCGGGCTGGGCGTCGCGGTGCTGCTCGACCGCAGGTTCCCCGGGCGGGGCGTGGTCCGCACGCTGGTGATCACGCCGTTTTTCGTGATGCCCATGGCGGCGGCGCTGTTGTGGAAGCACATGATCTACAACCCCGCCTACGGCCTCCTCAACGGACTGACCGGCGCGCATGTGGACTGGGTGTCGCGGTTCCCGATGTCGGCGGTCGTCGCCTCGCTGGTGTGGCAGTGGACGCCGTTCATGATGCTGATCCTCCTCGCCGGACTGCAAAGCCAGTCGAGCTCGACGGTGGAGGCGGCCCGCGTCGACGGCGCCGGCGGGTGGCAGATATTCACCCGACTGACGCTTCCGCATCTGCGGCCCTATCTGGAGCTGGGCGCGCTGCTCGGCTCGATCTACCTGGTGCAGACCTTCGACGCGGTCTTCACCATCACCCAGGGCGGACCCGGCACGGCCACGACGAACCTGCCCTACGAGATCTACCTGACCACGTTTCGCAAGTACGAGTACGGGGAAGCCGCGGCCGCGGGCGTCGTGGTCGTCCTCGGCACGATCCTGGTGGCCGTGTTCGCGCTGCGAGTGCTGTCCAGTTTGTTCCGGATGGAGGGGAGTCGATGAAACGCAAAGGCGTCGACCGCGCCGGAACAATCTGGGCAGTGCTCGCGTGGGCCGTCGGGCTGGTCTTCTTCCTGCCGGTGGGTTGGACGATGTTGACGGGGTTCAAAGCGGAGTCCGACGCGGCGAGCAACCCGCCGACGCTGACATTTACACCTACTTTGGACCAGTTCCGGCAGGTCTTCGACCGCGACGTCGTCCCGTTCCTGCTCAACTCGCTGATGGCCAGCGGCTTCTCCACGCTCTTGGTGTTGGCTCTGGCGCTTCCCGCGGCATACGCGCTGTCGATTCGTCCGGTCGCCAAGTGGCGCGACGCGCTGTTCTTCTTCATCAGCACGAAGATGCTGCCGCTTGCGGCGGTGCTGCTTCCGGTCTACCTGGTGGTGCAGCACCTCGGGATGCTCGACAACGTCTGGACCATGGTCGTGCTCTACACGGCGATGAACCTGCCGCTTGCGGTGTGGATGCTGCGGTCGTTCCTGCTCGAGGTGCCCGCCGAGGTGCTTGAGGCGGCGGCGATCGACGGCGCCGGACTGATGCGCACCCTGCGCGCGGTGGTGCTGCCGATGACGTCGCCGGGCGTGGCCGCGACCGCGCTGCTGTGCTTCATCTTCTCGTGGAACGAGTTCTTCTTCGCGGTCAACCTGACCGCCACCCGCGCCGGGACCGCGCCGGTGTTCCTCGTCGGATTCATCTCCGCCGACGGGCTCTTCCTGGCGCGACTGTGCGCTGTGGCCACGATCATCTCGCTTCCCGTGCTGATCGCCGGGTGGCTGGCGCAGAACAAACTCGTCCGCGGACTCTCTATGGGAGCGATCAAATAATGAAAGCCACGATCATCACCACTCCGGGAACCATCGACGCCGTCGAGCTTCCCGACCCGAAGCCCGGCCCTCGCGAAGTGGTCGTGGCCGTGCACGGCTGCGGAATCTGCGGCACCGATTTGCACATCATGGACGGAGAGTTCGCGCCGAGCTATCCGATCGTCCCCGGCCACGAGTTCGCCGGGGAGATCGTCGAGATCGGCGCGCAGGTCCGCGAGCTGCGGGTCGGAGACCGCGTCGCGGTCGACCCGTCGCTGCATTGTGGCGAGTGCTACTACTGTCGCCGCGGGCGCGGGAACCTGTGCGAGAACTGGGGCGCCGTCGGCGTCACCACACAGGGCGGGGCCGCGGAGTTCGCCGCGGCGCCCGCGGCCAACTGCGTCAAGCTCCCCGAATCGGTGTCCACCGCCGACGCCGCGCTCGTCGAGCCGCTGTCGTGCGCCGTGCGCGGCTTCGACGTGCTCCCCCGCAGGCTCGGCGACAGCTATCTCGTCTACGGCTCCGGGACCATGGGCCTGATGATGATGGAGCTGGCCAAGCACTCCGGGGCCGGATCGGTGTCCGTTGTCGACGTCAACCCCGACCGACTTGAGACCGCGCGGCGGCTCGGCTGCGACGCCGCCGTCGTCGACGCCTCCACGCTGGACGCTCCGCGCGGCTGGGACGTCGTGATCGACTGCACCGGCGTGAAGGCAGCGATCGCCGACGGCCTCGGCCGCGTCGGCAAGGGCGGCACTTTCCTGCAGTTCGGCGTCGCCGAGCACGACGCGAAGGTCGACGTCGAACCGTTCAAGATCTACAACCGGGAGATCACGATCACCGGCTCCATGGCGGTGCTGCAC
>JBOGDN010000517.1:0-3114 GCA_050742995.1 Stackebrandtia sp.
AACGTGAGCTTGTCGGCGGCGCCTCCCAGGGCGCCCCGCAGCGCCGTGGACTTGCACAGATCGACCCGGTTGGCGCCCGTGGAGATCAAGGCGCCGTCGATCATGCGGGTGGGGTCGGGAATGAAGTGGTCGACCGCGGCGACCACGTTCGTCAGGGTCTCGCCGTCGAGCGCGTCGCCGATCAGCACGCAGGCGTCCAGAAGCGACCGCGGCGTACCGATCTCCCAGTCCCACCAGTTGGCGTACTGGTCTTGTCCTTCGTGGTACACCGAGTCGACGAGGATCTTGGCGCCGGCGGCGACCGCCTCGGCGGCCGAGGCGTCGCCGTACAGTTCGCTTGCGGGCGTGGCGTAGGGAACGGCGATCTCGCGCAGCCGGTTCGCCACCGAGGTCATGGTGGACGCGTCTTCCTCGTCCTGACCGAGCGGCAGGTCCTCCCACGGCGTGTTCGCGCCCGGGTCGGTGATGATCGTGTCCAGGCGCGTCTTGGCTATCTTGTCCTGGGCGGCGACGGCCTTGGCGTAATCCTCGTTGTCGTCGGAGACTTCGCCTCCGACGAGGATGCCGGCCCAGCGAGTCAGCAGCTCCGCGTAGACGTCTTCCTCCGGATCCTGGAATCCCAGCGCCGAGGCTACCGGCGATCGGAACACAAGCAGACCTCCGGCCGCGGCGACGACGCCGGTCTTCATGGTGGTGCGGCGCGTGACTCCAAAGGGGCGGGCTTGCTGCGGGGGCATGGCTCTTCCAAACGTCTTCTCTGGCGACGCCCGCGTGAGGGCGCGGGCTTACGACACGCCCGCAAGCGTGGGGCAAGCGGTTTCCGCTGTCAACCCCCGCAGAGTCACGTTATGGATCGACGTTCAGACGACCCCTCGCGTCGGCGCCGTCACCACGTCACCGGCAGGCGGTGCAGGCCGTACACCAGCGACTGGTGCTTGTACGGCAGCGACTGGCTCGGCTCGGCCAGGCGCAGGCCCGGGATGCGGGTGAACAACGTGTCGTAGACGATCTCCAGCTCAAGGCGGGCGAGGTTCTGGCCGAGGCACTGGTGAATCCCGTATCCGAATGCCACGTGGTTGCGGGCGCGGCGGCGCACGTCGAGCGCGTCGGGGCCCTCGAACGCCGAGGGGTCGCGATTGGCCGCGGCCGTCAGCAGCATCACCCCTTCGCCTTTGCGGATGGTCTGCCCGCCGATCTCGACGTCGGCGAGGGCGGTGCGGCTGACAATGTAGTCGGCGATGGTGAAGTAACGCAGCAGCTCCTCGACGGCCTGAGGCCACAGCGACGCGTCGGCGCGCAACGCGTCCAGCTGATCCGGATTCTCCAGCAGCGCCACCACGCCGAGCGAAATCATGTTGGCGGTGGTCTCGTGTCCGGCGATCAACAGCAGCCGGCCGAGATCGGCGGCGACGCGGGGGTCGAAGTCGTCTTCCTCGCGGCACCTGGCGATGAACCGGCCGAGCATGTCGTCGCCGGGATCGGCCGCGGCGCGCTCGACGAGCCGGTCCATGTACGCGGCGAGATCCAGCACCGCGGCCCACTTGTCCTGCGGCGACGCGTCGTCCACCGTCAAAAAGGCGCTCGACTTCTCCTGAAAGAAGTCGTGATCGTCGTAGGGCACGCCGAGCAGTTCGCAGATCACCAGCGACGGCACGGGAAGCGCAAGCCCTTGCACCAGGTCGACCGGTCGCTCGCCGGACAGCATCGCGTCGACGTGTGCGTCGACGAGCCGCTGGATCCGCGGCTGCATCTGACGGATCCGTTTGACGGTGAACTCGGAGATGACGCGTCGGCGCAGGTGGGTGTGCTCCGGCGCGTCGAGGCCGATCAGCGACGGCGACAAGTCCGCGACGACGTCCGGCACCGGGGCGAACATGGGGAATCCCGGGTTGTCGCGCCGGATAGACAGCCGCGGGTCGACCAGCAGCTCGCGGACTTGTTCATAGCCGGCGACCACCCAGGCGGCGATTCCCGTCGGCAGCCTCACCCGCGTCACCGGACTCTCGGCACGCAGATCGGCGTACTGCGGCGGCGGGTGGAGCGGGTCGGTGCGCGCCATGGGGAAAGCGGGAAACGCTGAAGCGGTCTCGGACATCACGTGACTCCTATCCCGACGGCGCTGGCTCGCGTGTCCGCCAATGTATTCCTCGGTTCTCGACGCCAGCTCGATTTCTCAGCGCCCTCTCAGCGTCGGCGGGGAGGGGACCGGCGTTCGCACGGTCCCATCGCACCCCTTTTGTGCAGCAAACGCTTGCCCTGTGCACTTTCCCACGCTTTGGATCGGCGGGCACGCAAAAGTGGCAATATATCGATGAAGTCCCATATACTTGCGATTAAGTGTCCAACTTCGAGTCGCCCAGCACCGGATCGATACTTCGTGGACGTGGGCCAGTCCCATGAGGTGTCGAATGCGGCCCGCTTCCGGTGTGGTCGATCGCCCGCCCCACTTCGGAGAACACCCATGCCCAAAAACAGCACAGCGACCTCTAGATCTCTTTACCCGGCGGTGATCGCCGCTACGGCGACCGTCCTGCTCGCTTTCGCCGCGACCCCGGCCGTCGGCCAGGTGGCGGACACAAAAGACCCCGAGTCGCGCGACGAGTCCGTCGTCGACGCGATGCTCGAAGCCGGCGGCCTCACTCGCTCGCAGGCCGAGTCCGACGGACGCGACTTCCAGGTCAACGTCTTCAACGAGGACTCCGAAGCCGAGTGGGCTTTCGGATCGAGCGTCGTCACGGCGCCCGACGTCGACGGCGAGTATCCCGACGGATGGATGTTCCTCGCCCACTGGGACGGCGGCGAGTGGCTGGTCGGCCTGCACGGCGACCAGCAGTTCCAGGAGTTGTCCGACGCCGCGCCCGACGACGTCCTCAGCTCCGGCGAGAAAGAGAACTTCGACGCCTACTACGAGATGCCCGAGCATCCGTCCAAAGCCGAGGCTGGCCCGGAGGCCACCACGAGCTACACAACGGAGCTGCGGCTGCCTTACGCGACCGGCCAGAGCTGGAAGTACACGGGCGGACCGCACGGCAGCCCGCGCGCCTCGGTCGATCTCGCCGGCGGCGACGGCCGCGTGCTCGCGGCCGGCAGCGGAAAGGTCTATGTGATGTGCTC
>JBOGDN010000518.1:0-3522 GCA_050742995.1 Stackebrandtia sp.
CCCGGGCGCGGCGGCGGCCCAGTACTCGGCGTGCCAGGCGTTGCGCAGCCGCTCCATCTCGTCGCCGAGATCCTCACGGGCGCCCCCGGCGTCGCGGGAGCGCTGCGCCTCGTCGGCGTCCGGCGAAGCCGGCGACAGCCGGGCGATCTGCTCCTCGATTCGCGAAAGCGCCGCGGGCCGGCTCGCGGAGTCGTACCCGGCGCGCGCGTTGGCGGAGCGCAGCATCCGCACGATCTCGCGATGCGCCGCCAGGGTGCGCGCGTCACGGGTGCCGGTCAAGGGGTGCGGCTTGTACAGCACGCGCGTCTGGCCGGCAAGCAGCAGTTCGACGAGCGCGGGGCCCATTCCGAGCAGGGACGTGTGCTGCAGGTCGGCCGTCCAGCCCTCCCAGGTGGGCGCGTAAAGCACCGTCGCCGTCTCGGGCAGCTCGCGCGCGTCGCCGTGGCGCACGTCCCGCAGCTGCGGGCGGCCCACTTCGCGAATGTCGCGGTCGTCGACGCCGACGTCGGCGGCCCGGTAGCGGTCCCTGCCGGCCCGGCCGGCGGTCCAGATCTCGTTGTAGACCTTGGAGAACGGGTTGAAGCTGGCGGGCTTGTCGCTGTCGCCGTGACCGATGAACACGTGCGTGACGCCGGGGACGCGCAGCATGTGGATGTTCTTGCCGGCGTTGCCCGGGTACAGGGCGGTGCGGATGCTCGGCAGCTCGAAGTTCATCAAGTCGATGTTGTCGGGGATGCACACCAGCGGCACGCTCGTGGGCGCGACCCGTTCGGCCAGGACGCGTTCGCGCATGAGGATCACCGCCGGACGGCCGAGCCGCTCGAGCGTGCGCAGCCACATGTCTATCTGGTACGCGCTGGTCTCGGTGCCGGTGAAGTACAGCGCGACCTCGGGCGCCGTCTCGCGCACCCGCCGACAGACCTGGTCGAGGATCTTGCGCTTGGGCCGCAGGTGTTGATTGGCCCTGGCGTGGCGCAGCAGCACGCCGGCGCGCGCCGCCTGCCCGAGCAGGGCAGCCGCGCACCCGGCGATCGCGGCCGGCGCGAAGCCGAAGCCGACGCCTGAGACGACGCCGACGGCGATCGGAACGTCCATCTCGAACTGCAGCCGGCGCGGCGACGGCGTCTGCCACGCCCGCGGCGCGTCCGGGATTCGCAGCGCGGATACGTCGACGTTGCGGACGACGACCGGCAGCTTGCGGCAGCCGTCGATATAGGCCTGCAGCGCGCTGACGAGGGCGCGCATGCCGTGCGCGGCGACGACACCCGCCGTCAGGAGCGCAAGCGCGGCCGCGTCGACGACGCCGGAAACCGCGGCCGCCAGCAGGATCGAGGCGTGCCGCAGCAGCGCGAAGACGGCGACGTCGAGGCTGACGCGGCCGAGCACGTCGACGAAGGCCGGCGCCAGCCGTGCGGTGAGCGCCTCAAGCGTCAGCGCGGCCGCCAGCGCGGCGGCCGTGATCCACACGTTCGCGGCGACCGCGAGCAGCGGCAGCGTCGCGGTCACGCCGAGCAGCGCGGCAAGCGTCAACTTCGCCGTCGACGACGTGGCGCGGACGTCGCTGAGGACCTTGCTCATGCCTCGGGTTCCCCGTCCGTCCACGGCGGATCTAGGGCAGTCCCCGGCCCGTCCGAGGTGGGATCGGCGAAGGGGCGGCGCACGTCCACCACGTGCCCGGTGAGGTCGGAGACCAGCACGTCGATCGAGCTGCGCGCCACGGTCTCGGCCGAAAGCAGCGTCTCGGCGGGCTCGTCTCCGAACGCCTTCGTCCGCATCGGAGTGGCGGTGCGCTCGGGGTTGACGCAGTTGACGCGCACACCGGCGTCGACCCACTCGTCCGCAAGCGCCTGCACCAGATTGACCACGGCGGCCTTGGCCGAGGAGTAGAGGCTGTAGCCGGCGCGGCCGCGGGTGTACGAGCTGGAGGTGAACAGCAGCAGGCCGCCGCGGGTCGCCTTCAGGTAAGGCAGCGCGGCGCGGGCGATCTGGATGGGCGCGAGGTAGTTGACCCGCAGCGCCTCCTCCACGACGGAGTCGTCGCAGGCGTCGATGCGGGTCTTGTGCAGCGAGCCGGCGGTGTTGACGACGTAGTCGACGCGTCCGGTCTCGGCGTGGGCGCTTCGCAGCGCGTCGGCGACCTGCGCGGGGTTCTCCACGTGCGTGCCGGTGTCCGACCGGCTGAACCCGAAGACGAGGGCGCCGTGGTCGGCGGCCAGCCGCGCCACGTGCGACCCGATGCCGTAGCTGGCGCCGAATACCACGACGGTCTTGCCTTCGAGGCTGCAGCGGGCGTCGTCGGGGGAGGCGGGGCGGGGCGGGGAGTGGGACTTCAGCTGGAAAAGGCGGTCGACGAGGTAGACGTCGATGGGGTGCGTCACCTTCATGTTGTGCTCGCTGCCGGCCACGACGTGGATCGGCACGTCCGGCAGGTACCGGCGGACCACGCCGCAGTCGTCGGTGGCGGTGAAGTCGGGGTCGGCGGAGGCCAGCGCGTAGGCGCGGCGCAGCACCGAAAGCCGGAAGCCCTGCGGCGTCTGCCCGCGACGCAGCCCGGAGCGATCGGGGATGTCGGCGATGACCTCGTCGCGCTTCTCGCCTTCGACGGCGATGATGGTGTCGGCGGAGCCGATGGCGACGTCGACGGCCTCGTGCCGCTTCAGCGCGGCGACGCAGTCGCGCAGGATGCGCTGGTCGACAAGCGGCCGCACCGCGTCGTGCAGCAGGATGTTGCAGTCGCGCTCGCCGAGCGCCTCGACGGCGCGGCGGGTGGTGTCGGCGCGGGTGGCGCCGCCGGCGAGCACCGCGCGGATCTTCGTGTAGCCGCGGTCGGCGACGATCTTCTCGGCGTCGGGCACGTAGCCGTCCGCCATGAGGACGTGGATCTCGTCGACGACGTCGCAGGCTTCGAACACGTCGAGGGTGTGCTCGAGCACGGTCTTGCCGGAGACCTTGAGGAGCTGCTTGGGGACGCTTGAGCCCAGGCGTTGGCCCGTGCCGCCGGCGAGAATGACGGCAACAGTCGCAAGTGCGCCGGTGTCGGGGCTCATGTGCTCACTGGGGGGCGAGGGTCTGTTGCAGACCCGCGGGGGCTCCCCCCAAACTCCAATCTCGATGCGGGAGACGCAGCAGGCCTCGCGAGCGAGGCCGGTGAGGCGGACCTTTGCGCACGACTGCCCAGGCCATAGCCTCCGTGAACTGAAGGAGACCGCCCCGAATAGCCGTGCCCCCACAATAGTAGGAGCCTGCGCTGCGCGACCAATTGGAAACGCGCACCGCACGACCGGATCCGCCGTCGGGTTTCTTGGTGTGGACGCCGGATTCCACCCCGTCCCCGCACGCTACCCGAGGAGCGCTACCCGCCGCACCTCTAGACGGATCCGGGATCACAGCGACGCCGCAGGACAAATCGCTCATTCTGGTCTAAATGCGGCACAAGTCGTCCTTTTGGGGGGAATTGCCGCCCGAACGGCCCAAACCTCGCCTCGCGATCGGCGCCCGGTGTTCGCACGTGCGGCGCTGGGC
>JBOGDN010000519.1:0-3454 GCA_050742995.1 Stackebrandtia sp.
GGGTGCCGGCGGGCGCGCGGATCTCGGCGGGGAAGTTCGGCAGCGTCCACAGGTCGTTGCCGAGCTTCGCCGTTTCGGCGGTGAACCGATCGCCGGTGAGCTGCATGCCGTCGCCGGAGTCCCCGGCGAAACGAATGACGACCCGGTCGAGTTGCCGGACGGTATTCACCTGAAATGCACTCTCCTCGAGCGATGCGGCGCCTGGGTTAGGCCGACCAATTCAGCTACATTCGCGATGTTACGCCGACGAACAGACGATTCGAGACCATGCGATCAAGCGCACGATTTCGCTCACATTCGCCGCGCGGCGCGATTCAGCTGACCGAGGTCTGAGCGTCGCTGTGCGTGTCGTCCGCCGAAGTGGTCTCGCCTGGCTTCTCAGTGGAGGACTCGCCCGGATCCGGACTGGACTCGTCGTCGGAGGGCGTCGGGTCGTCGGGGTCCTGTGTCGGGTCGTCGGGGTCTTGCGTGGGGTCGTCGGGGTCGGTGACCTCGGTGAACTCCTCGCCGTCGAAGCTGAACTCTCGCAACTCGACGGCTTCGGCTTCAGCGGAGTCCTTAAACGCCAGAAGTATGTTGCCGTCTCGCACCGAGTCGATGTTGACGAAGACCCCGGCCTTGCGCCCGGCGTGGACGAATCCCAGCGAGGAGAAGGCGTCCGAACCCTGCGTCAGCGCGACGACGCCGGGGACCTCGCCGCAGGACACCGGCACGACGACGGTCTGGAGCGTCTCCGGCGGCTTGTCCTCCTTCGGCTTCGTCACGGCGATGTCGCCCTGGACGGCGCGGGTGCCTTTGGGCAGCAGCTCCCAGTCGCCGAGCGGGGTGTCTTCGCCGGCGCTTCCGGACTCGCTCGGCTCGCCGCTCGGCACGTCGGCGTCGTCTTCGGCGGTGAAGCGGTAGTCGCCTTCGGGGCACAGCTCGCTCAGCCTGCCCGGCCAGTCGGGCAGCGAGATCGTCAAGGTGCGCAGCTCGGCTTCGACGTCGGGGTCGCTCGTCGAGCTCGGGGCGCCGTCGGTCGGCGGGTTTCCGCCGGCGTCGCCGCCGTCGCTGCTTGCGGTGCTGGTGGCGTCGGCCGCGACGCCGTCGTCGTCAGGGCCCGAAGCGACCGTCTGCGCCACGGCGACTCCGGCGGCCATCAAGCCGGTGCAGGCCAGTGCGGCCACGGACACCGTCAAAGCGCGCCTGCGGGGGGAACGGGCGGCGCGCGCCATGATCGCGGCCGGGGGCGGGCCTCCGAACTCTTCGACGGCGCGGGCGCGATACGAGGCGAAGGCGGCGGCGACGATGTCCTCTTCGGCCTGTCCGTCGCGCGCGCGGGGGAACCTCGGGTCAACCATGTCGGCTCACCTCACCGGGTCTGCGAAACTCGCCGGTGGCTTCGTATTCGTTCAGGTACCGCGCCAGCTCGCTGCGCCCGCGGTGCAGCCAGGACTTCACGGTGCCTTCCTTGGCGCCGGTCTGCTTGGCGATGTCGGCCACCGACATGTCGCCCAGGTAGTGCAGCACCACCGCGCGGCGCTGCTTTTCGGGAACCTGCCGCAGGGCTTCCACCAGGGCCACGTGGTCGGGACTCATGCCGGGATGAGGCTCGGGCGGTGCGCTGCGCTGGAGGAACTTGCGGGCAACGGCCAGGCGGCGGTGCCGACTGGTGGCGAGGTTCCACGCCACTCTGCGCACCCACGCCAAAGGCTCGTCGTAGCCGCCGATGACGTCCCAGCGCTGCCAGGCGCGTAGAAACGCCTCCTGGACGAGATCTTGCGCCTCGCTTGCATCCGAGGTGTATGCATACAGCTGAGCGGCAAGTTCGCCAAATCGCGACTCGTAGAGCGCGATGAACTCGCTTTCCGACCGCACGCGCACTCCGTCACGTTCAGACATGGCTTCACCGCCGCGCGCCGATTTTTCGGCCGCGACAGGCGCCATCTTCCCTGCCGGACGGTTCACAACCGCATCCGGGGGGCGCCCGATGACGTCGAGGGGCATGTCGGCGCCCCACGCGAGCGTGCTCGCCACCGTGGTCTCCTCACAGTCTGTTTAACGCACCCGGTCTGTATTTAGACACGCGTCAACGTCTCTTCTGGTTGCGACGTGGCGCTCGTCCGGCGGCTCGCGGCCGTCCGGGCGCGTCGTTGCGCGGGCGGCGGCCGTTCGGCACTCGCCGGCACACGGTACTCTCCGTGCGACATCGGGGCCGTGCGCCGCCGCGCGCTGCGAACTGCCGCACAATTCTCCGCAAGCACGCGCCGGGAGCGACCCCCGCAGGGGTTAGCCCGCAGTGTGAGAAAAGCTTTGCCCGTCCTGTCGGGGCGGGCCGTCCAGGCCTCGAAAGGAGGTAGGCGCCGTCGTCGCGTAGGCAGCGAGACGTCGACGCCGCATAAACGATGACCTATCCGCAACAGCCGGGCTACGGCCAACAGCCCGGGTACGGTCAACAGCCCGGGTACGGACAGCAGCCCGGATATGGGCAACAGCAGCCGGGCTACGGGCAGCAACAGCCCCAGCAGCCCGCCTACGGCCAGCAGCCGGGCTATGGCCAGCCGCAGCCGCAACAGCCGGTCGGGGGAGGCGGCGGAAGCTGGATCACCGTGGACGCCAAGTTCTTCGTCCTGGCGTGGATTCTGTTCTTCATCAAGCCGAAGATCTTCATCGACGGGCAGCAGATGCCCGTCGAGAAGTGGGAGCAGAACACCTTCCCCGTGGCTCCCGGGCAGCACACGGTGCACTGCAACACGCCTTTCCTGTGGGACTGGGGCAAGGCTGACCTGACCGTCCAAGTCGGACCCGGACAGCACACCGCGCTGGAGTACCGCAGCCCGGTGTTCATTTTCTCCCCGGGCTCGCTCGGCCCGCCGCCGCAGAAGTACAACGGCTGGGGCATTCTCGCCGCCATCTACGGCGTGATGTTCCTGCTGATCCTGTGCTCCTGCTTCCTCCCTCTGATCGCCGCGGCGTAACGGCCCGGGCACCTGAAAGTCCACTTGGCAGGCTCCGCCCCAAAAGATGAAATGGGGAACGACCGCAAGGGCGGTCCGCCCCGGACGGGGCGGGGCCTGTTCAGGTGACTCTATAAGTGCGGCCGAATTTCGCCGGCCGCGCGACGTGCGCGCGTCTGGCACCATGGCCGGGGTGAAAATACTCCTCAGAATCGGCGTCGCCGCGGTCGCGCTGTGGGTCGCCACGGTGATCTTCGACGACATAGCGGTCAACGCCACAGGTGCGGACAAGCTCGTCACCCTGATCGTGGTGGCGCTCATCTTCGGCCTGGTCAACGCCCTCATCAAACCGCTGCTGCAGTTCATGGCCAAGGCCAGCTGCCTGTTCTACCTGACGCTCGGCCTGATCTCGCTGGTCATCAACGCCGCTCTGCTGCTGCTGACGGCGTTCGTCGCCGGCGAGTTCGACGTCCCCTTCGACATCGAAGGCTCCGGCTTCGACCGGTTCGTCACCGCAC